>JBNKFC010000398.1:0-24726 GCA_050289105.1 Paracoccaceae bacterium
CTCGGTCATGTTCGGGCCGGAAGACGGGTTCTTCAACCGCTTCGCCGGGATGTCGCGCATGGGTCCCGTCCTGCCGGTCGTCGGCGCGGGAACGAAATTCCAGCCGGTCTATGTCGACGATGTCGCGCAGGCGGCCGTGAAGGGCGTCATGGGCGAGGCTTCTGGCGTGTACGAGCTTGGCGGACCGGACGTGGCGACGTTCCGGGACCTCATGGGGGAGATGCTGAAGGTCATCAACCGCCGCAGGCTCGTCCTGAACATGCCGTTCTGGTTGGCGCGGATCGTCGCCGGTCTGCTCGACTTCGGATCGATGCTGACCGGGGGTCTCATCCCGAACCGGATCCTGACGGGCGACCAGGTGAAATCCCTGCGCCATGACAACGTGGTGGCAGCGAATGCCCGCGGACTGGCCGATCTCGGCATCGCGCCGACGCCGATGCACGCGGTCCTTCCGGACTATCTCTGGCGCTTCCGCCCCTCGGGCCAGTACGACGCGATCAAGGCCTCTGCGAAGAACCTGCGCAAACACGGCTGATCGCACGCCGTTGAAGGGCTAAAGGCAACCCGAACTCTCGGCCGGCATTGTTTCTTTTTTAAGCGGTTTTTGGGAATTGTTTGACGGCCGCGCCCGCAAGCGAGACACTGTTGCCCGGGTAACGACTGACTTTTTCGGGAAGGGTGTTTCAATGGGGAAGCAGCTTCTGCTGCATATTGGTTATCACAAGACGGCAACGTCCTGGATGCAGCAGCGCCTTTTCGTCGGCGAACACGGATATCATCAGATCGCCAAGCATGCCGAGGTGTGGAAGCACATCGTCGCGCCGCATGGTCTTCTCTTCGACCCGCAGCCGATGCGCGCGGTCATCCGTGAAGGGCTGGAGTCGCTGCCTGACGGCATGGTGCCGGTCATCTCGTCGGAAATCCTGTCGGGCCATCCGTTCTTCGGCGGTATGGGCAGCGACGACTATGCCCGTCGCCTGAAGGCGATCGCGCCGGACGCGAAGATCCTCATCTCGATCCGCTCGCAACTGCGCATCCTGACTTCGGTCTACATGCAATATCTCCTGCGCGGCGGAACGATGAGCCCGCAATTGTTTTTCGCCGGCGATCCGGAGCTTGGGTTTCACGGTTTCCGGCCCGAGCATTTCGAATATCACCGGCTGGTTGGTCTCTATCGCGACCTCTTCGGGGCCGAGAACGTTCATGTCATCACCCAGGAAAGCCTGAAGACCGACATGGATTGCGCCACGCGGGCGCTCGCGGATTTCGCGGGGAACGACATGTTCGACGGCGTGTTGCCCGCCCGGCGCGCGGCCTATGCGCCGAGCTACCCCGAATATGCCGTCCCGCTTCTGCGGCGGATCAACAAGTTCCAGAAGAGCGTACTGACTCCCGCGCCGACCATTCGCATCGGCACCACACCGAACGGCTTTTACCGTGCGGTCGGATACGTCCTGCGCCGGCCGCCATTCTCGCAGTTGCTGAAGAACTTTCACCCGGTTTCGGCCTATGTCGAAAAGACCTTCCGGGGCCGTTTCGACGAGAGCAATCGCAAGCTTGCCGAGATTGTGGGTCATACACTCGACCTTTCGGACTACGGCGTCGCGGAGCGCGAAGTGCGATCGGGTGGCGTCATGGCGTCAGCGCCGAAGATCGCCGCCGCGCGCTAGCGCGCACTTGTGGTGGACGGTTGGGCGGCATAAAGCTGGCATTCTCTCCCATACCGCCATGGAAGGCTCTCCGATATGAGTGACACAACGCTGAGTGCCCTGTTTCTCGGGCTCTTGGAAGGCTTGACCGAGTTCATTCCCGTGTCCTCGACCGGACATATCCTTCTGGCGGGCCATTTCCTCGGCTTTGACAGTGCGGGCAAGACTTTCGAGGTCGTGATCCAGCTCGGCGCCGTTCTGGCGATCCTCGGGGTCTATGCGGCGAAGATCGGGCGGACCATTGCGGGCCTGCCGAGCGATCCGCAGGCGCGGCGGTTCGCCGGGTCAGTCCTTCTGGCCTTCCTGCCGGCCGTCGTGATCGGCGTTCTTGCGCATGATTTCATCAAGGACGTGCTCTTCGAAAGCCCCCGGCTCATCGCGACGATGCTGATCCTTGGCGGCATCGTGCTTCTGATCGTGGACCGGCTGCCGCTGACCCCGAGGCATCACGAGGCGGACCGGTTCCCCTTGGCGATGGCGTTCGGCATCGGCGTGATCCAGTGCCTCGCCATGATCCCTGGCGTGTCGCGGTCCGGTGCGACGATCGTCGGGGCCCTGGCACTTGGGGCGGACAAGCGGTCGGCCGCGGAATTTTCGTTCTTCCTGTCGATGCCGACGATGGCCGGAGCCTTTGCCTACGACCTCTACAAGAACCGCGATATTCTGGATTGGAGCGCGCTGAACGAGATCGCCATCGGCTTCGCAATGGCTTTCGTCGCCGCGATTCTCGTTGTGCGCTGGCTTCTCGGCTATGTCAGCCACCACGGCTACGCGCTTTTCGGCTGGTGGCGAATCATCGTCGGATCGGCGGTTCTGGCCGCCCTAAGCATGGGTTACTGACAGAATAGTCACTCTTGCTGACCTAATTTTGGTCAAAAAGCCTGTCATAAATGCGCCGACGCGCCAAAATCGTCGAAATAGGTAAGCCATTCTGACTTTTATTTCCGCCGGGCCGGGAGTAGCAATGCGCACCCTGAACTTCTGACGGAAAGACCGCCCGATGGCCCAGCAACGCATGCTCCAGTTCGTGACCGTCTCGAAGGAGATGCCGGAGAAACGTGCGGCCACTGTGCGCGCGCAGGATTTCAACGAGATTTACCGCGAGTACGCCGAGGCGAAGGCGGAAGAGCAGGCGGGCCGCTGCAGCCAGTGCGGCGTGCCCTATTGCCAGAGCCATTGCCCCTTGCACAACAATATCCCCGACTGGCTGCGAATGACCGCCGAAGGCCGCCTTCAGGAAGCCTACGAGCTCAGCCAGGCCACCAACACCTTCCCCGAGATCTGCGGCCGCATCTGCCCGCAGGACCGGCTCTGCGAGGGCAACTGCGTCATCGAACAGTCGGGCCACGGCACCGTCACCATCGGCGCGATCGAGAAGTTCATCACCGACACGGCCTGGGACAATGGCTGGGTGAAGCCGATCAAGCCGGCGCAGGAGCGCAGCGAAAGCGTCGGCATCATCGGCGCCGGTCCGGGCGGCCTTGCCGCGGCCGATCACCTGCGCCGCCAGGGCCTTCAGGTCACGGTCTACGACCGGTACGACCGCGCGGGCGGGCTTCTGACCTACGGTATCCCCGGCTTCAAGCTGGAGAAGGATGTCGTGATGCAGCGGGTCAAACAGCTCGAGGATGGCGGCGTGCAGTTCGTTCTGAACTGCAACGTCGGCGAGGACATCACCTTCGACGCGATCCGCGGCAAGCATGATGCGGTCATCATCGCCACGGGCGTCTACAAGAGCCGCGATCTGGGCGGGCCGAACGCGGGTGCTACCGGCATCGTGCGCGCCATCGACTACCTGACCGCCTCGAACCGCAAGTCGTTCGGCGACGAGGTGCCGGAATTCGACTCGGGCGAGTTGAACGCCGAGGGCAAGCGCGTCGTCGTCATCGGCGGTGGCGATACGGCGATGGATTGCGTCCGCACCGCGATCCGTCAGGGCGCGCAATCGGTGAAGTGCCTTTACCGCCGGGACCGGGCCAACATGCCCGGCTCGCAGCGCGAGGTGGCGAATGCCGAGGAAGAGGGCGTCGATTTCGTCTGGCTAACCGCGCCCAAGGGCTTCACCGCCGGCGATGCCGTCGAGGGCGTCCTGGTCCAGCAGATGCGGCTTGGCGCGCCCGACGCGACCGGACGGCAAAGCCCCGAGATCATCGAGGGCGCGGATTATGTCGAAGATGCCGATCTGGTCATCAAGGCGCTCGGGTTCGAGCCGGAGGAGCTGCCGAAGCTCTGGGGCGTCGACGGGCTGGACGTGACCCGCTGGGGCACGGTCAAGGCCGATTTCCGCACCCATGCGACGAGCCTGCCGAGCGTCTTCGCGGTGGGCGACATCGTGCGCGGCGCGAGCCTTGTCGTCTGGGCGATCCGCGACGGGCGCGAGGCGGCGGAAAGCGTGCTGAGCTACCTCGCCGAGGCGCAGGCCGTGGCGGCGGAATGAACTGGGCCCCGGTCGGCGGGGCGTCGGCGGCATGTCGGCAAAACGTATGGCATTCGCAACGCTCACCGACGGTTCAGGAAGGTTAATGGGTCAGTTTCGCTGACCCGGACAATGAAGGAAGTCTGAACGTGCCATCGCAACGTCACCTCCTCAGCCTTGGCGCCGCCGTTCTCCTGGCGGCCCCCGCCCTTGCCGGCGGCAAGTTCGCGCCCCCCGCGGGCTGCGAGGCCTTTGCGACCGTCCAGCTCCGCAATTGCCAGGTGTCGCAGCACTACCGCTGCGAACACGATACGCCGGGCGACCAGTGGGCGGTCTACATGGACGGTGACGGCCCCTACTACATGAGCCGCATCGATGCCGAGACGCGCTGGATCGAAAGCTACGACCTGACCACCGGCGAACGCGACGAACTCAGCTCGGAGACGGATCCGGCCTCCTTCACGACGCTGATCACGACGGGCCGGGACGATTACGACTTCACCACCGAAAGCAACACCGGTGAAATCCGTCACTACACGGGATTCGACGAGCTGACGGGAGAGACGGTCACCATCGACGGCGTCACGCTGGAGCGGACGAAGTTCGACCTTACGGCGCGGACCCCGGACGGCGATCTGATCTGGCACCGTTCCGGCCGGCAGCTCATCCATCGCGACTGGCGGCTTTTCTGGGCCGACAGGGAGGATTTCGAGAACGGCTTCGGCGACAGGGAAACCGTCATCGACACGCCGGTCGACTTCGCGCTGCCAGGCGACAAGGGGTTCCTCGCGTCCGAGCCGATCTATGACTGCGACATGATGATGACCGGCGCGCCGGTGCCTTTGGAAAGGCCGAAATCATGACGGTTGCGAAGACGCTCAACGGAAAGTGTCTCTGTGGCGCCGTTTCGGTGACGATGGAGGCCAAGCAGCCCGAACTGCACGCCTGCCACTGCGACATGTGCCGCCGCTGGACCGGCTCGGCCTTCCTGGAGATCGATGCGGCGCCCGGCACGCTGACGGTCACGGGGCCAGTCAAGACGTTCACGTCGTCGGACTGGGCTGAGCGCGCGCATTGCGACGTCTGCGGATCGCCGCTCTGGTATCACCTGACGGTTCCCGGAACCGACCATCACAGCGTTTCGGCGGGCCTCTTCGACAATCTCGGCGGCTTCGCGCTGACCAAGGAAATCTACGTGGATCAGAAGCCGAAGGGGTTCGCCTATGCGGGCGATCACCTCAGGCAGACGAAATCGGAATTCATGGCGACCATCGCCCCCCAGATCGAGGGAGACGGAAAATGAGCGGATTTGACGCGGAATGGGTGGCCTCGGAAGAGACCAAGCGCGCCTGGATGGCCGAAAACAGTCTCTATCGTGCCGAAGATGAGCATGCGTCCTGCGGCGTGGGCCTCGTCGTATCGATCAATGGCAAGGCCAGCCGCAAGGTCGTCGAACACGGGATCGACGCCCTGAAGGCGGTCTGGCACCGCGGCGCGGTCGATGCCGACGGCAAGACCGGCGACGGGGCGGGCATCCATGTGCAGATCCCGGTGCCGTTCTTCTACGACCAGATCCGCCGCACCGGGCACGAGCCCGACATGAAGGCGCTGATCGCGGTCGGCCAGGTCTTCCTGCCGCGCACGGATTTCGGCGCGCAGGAGACCTGCCGGACCATCGTCGAGACCGAAGTCCTGCGCATGGGCTATTACATCTACGGCTGGCGCCACGTTCCGGTGAACACCGAGGTGCTGGGCGAGAAGGCCAACGCGACACGGCCCGAGATCGAGCAGATCCTGATCAAGAACTCGAAGGGAGTCGACGAAGAGACGTTCGAGCGCGAGCTTTACGTCATCCGCCGCCGGATCGAGAAGGCGGCGACGGCGGCCGGGATCGCGGGCATGTATCTCTGCACGCTGTCCTGCCGGTCGATCATCTACAAGGGCATGATGCTGGCCGAGCAGGTGGCAGAGTTCTATCCCGACCTGAAGGACGAACGCTTCGAGAGCGCCTTCGCGATCTATCACCAGCGCTATTCGACCAACACCTTCCCGCAGTGGTGGCTGGCCCAGCCCTTCCGCACCCTTGCCCATAACGGCGAGATCAACACGCTGAAGGGCAACCTCAACTGGATGAAGAGCCACGAGATCCGCATGGCGTCCTCCACGTTCGGGGAGCAGGCGGGCGATATCAAGCCGATCGTGGCGCAGGGGTCGTCGGACTCCGCCGCGCTCGACGCGGTGTTCGAGGTGCTGGTGCGCGCGGGCCGGTCCGCGCCGATGGCCAAGACCATGTTGGTGCCCGAGGCCTGGTCGAAGACGGCGGTCGAAATGCCGCAACCCTGGCAGGACATGTACGCCTATTGCAACGCGGTGATGGAGCCCTGGGACGGGCCGGCCGCGCTTGCCATGACCGACGGGCGCTGGGTTTGCGGCGGGCTCGACCGCAACGGCCTGCGTCCCTTGCGCTATGTCGTGACCGGCGACGGCCTGCTGATCGCGGGTTCGGAGGCCGGGATGGTGCCGGTCGACGAGGCCGTGGTGCGCGAGAAGGGCGCGCTTGGGCCGGGGCAGATGATCGCCGTCGATATGGCGGAGGGCAAGCTCTACCACGACGCGGAGATGAAGGACAAACTGGCGGCGGCGCAGCCATATGCCGACTGGCTCGCCAAGGTCGTCGACCTCAACGCGATGATGCGCGACGTGCCGGAAAAGGCGCTGTTCGAAGGCGCGGAGCTTCGCAAGCGGCAGATCGCGGCGGGCTACACGCTGGAAGAGCTTGAGCAGGTCCTCGCGCCGATGGCGGAGGACGGCAAGGAGATGATCGCCTCGATGGGGGATGACACGCCGGCCGCGGTGCTGTCGAAGATGTACCGGCCCCTTAGCCACTTCTTCCGGCAGAACTTCAGCCAGGTGACGAACCCGCCCATCGACAGCTTGCGCGAAAGCCGGGTGATGAGCCTCAAGACCCGGTTCGGCAACCTCAAGAACGTGCTCGACGAGAACAGTTCCCAGACCGAGATCCTGGTTCTGGAAAGCCCGTTCATCGCGAATTCGGAATTCGACGAGATGGTGCGCCAGTTTGGCGATCAGGTCGCCCATATCGACTGCACCTTCGCGGGTGGCGAGCCTGATGCGCTGCGTCAGGGGCTGGAGCGCATTCGTGCCGAGGCGGAGGATGCCGTGCGGTCGGGCGCCGGTCATATCGTGCTGTCCGACCAGCACCAGAACGCGACCAAGGTGCCGATGCCGATGATCCTGGCGGTGTCGGCGGTGCATTCGTGGCTGACGCGCAAGGGTCTTCGGACCTTCTGCTCGCTCAATGTCCGCTCGGCCGAGTGCATCGACCCGCACTATTTCGCGGTCCTGATCGGCTGCGGCGCTACGACGGTGAACGCCTACCTCGCGCAGGACAGCATCGCAGACCGCATCCGCCGCGGCCTGATCGAGGGGACGCTCGTCGATGCGATGCGGCGTTACCGCGATGCCATCGACGCAGGGTTGCTGAAGATCATGTCGAAGATGGGGATTTCGGTCATTTCGTCCTATCGCGGCGGTCTGAACTTCGAGGCCGTGGGCCTCAGCCGCGCGATGGTTGCCGAGTATTTCCCCGGCATGCATTCCCGCATCTCGGGCATCGGCGTCAGCGGCATCCAGCACAAGCTTGAGGAGATCCACGCGAAGGGCTGGAAGGGTGGCGCCGACGTGTTGCCGATTGGCGGCTTCTACAAGGCCCGTCGTTCGGGCGAAAAGCACGCCTGGGAAGCGCAGACGATGCACCTTCTGCAATCGGCCTGCGACCGCGCGTCCTATGACCTCTGGAAGCAGTATTCGGCCGCGATGCGGGCGAACCCGCCGATCCATCTGCGCGACCTTCTGGACATCAAGGCGCTGGGCAAGCCGGTGCCGATCGAGGAGGTCGAGTCGATCACCTCGATCCGCAAGCGTTTCGTGACGCCGGGCATGTCGCTCGGGGCGCTCAGCCCCGAGGCGCACAAGACCCTCAACATCGCCATGAACCGGATCGGCGCGAAGTCCGACAGCGGCGAAGGCGGCGAGGACCCGGCGCATTTCGTGCCGGAACCGAACGGCGACAACCCGTCGGCGAAGATCAAGCAGGTGGCGTCCGGCCGTTTCGGCGTGACGGCGGAATACCTCAACGCCTGCGAGGAGCTGGAAATCAAGGTGGCCCAGGGCGCCAAGCCCGGCGAGGGTGGCCAGCTTCCGGGCATGAAGGTGACGAAGCTCATCGCGCGCCTGCGTCACTCGACGCCCGGCGTAACGCTGATCTCGCCGCCGCCGCACCACGATATCTATTCGATCGAGGATCTCGCGCAGCTGATCTACGACCTGAAGCAGATCGACCCGCGCGCCAAGGTGGCGGTGAAGCTCGTAGCTTCGTCCGGCGTCGGCACGATTGCCGCCGGAGTGGCGAAGGCCAAGGCCGACGTGATCCTGATCTCGGGCCACAACGGCGGCACCGGGGCCTCGCCCGCGACGTCGATCAAGTACGCCGGCCTGCCGTGGGAAATGGGCCTGACCGAGGCGCATCAGGTGCTTGCGATGAACAAGCTCCGCGACCGGATCACGCTGAGGACCGATGGCGGTCTGCGCACCGGCCGCGACATCGTCATCGCGGCGATGATGGGGGCCGAGGAATACGGCATTGGCACCGCCGCGTTGATCGCGATGGGCTGCATCATGGTGCGCCAGTGCCAGTCGAATACCTGTCCGGTCGGCGTCTGCACCCAGAACGAGGAGCTGCGCAAGAAGTTCACCGGTTCGGCGGACAAGGTGGTGAACCTCATCACCTTCTACGCCCAGGAAGTGCGCGAGATCCTGAGCCAGATCGGGGCGCGGAGCCTCGACGAGGTGATCGGGCGCGCGGATCTGCTCAGCCAGGTGAGCCGGGGGTCGGCGCATCTCGACGACCTCGACCTCAACCCGCTGCTCATCACCGTCGATGGTGCGGACCGGATCGTCTACGACCGGTCGAAGCCGCGCAACGTCGTGCCGGATACGCTGGATGCCGAGATCATCCGGGACGGCGCGCGGTTCTTCGAGGAAGGCGAGAAGATGCAGCTGTCCTATGCCGTGCGGAACACGCACCGGACCATCGGAACGCGGGCCTCTTCGCTGATCGTGAAGAACTTCGGCATGCGCAACGCGCTGCAGCCGGATCACCTGACGGTCAAGCTGACCGGGTCGTGCGGCCAGTCGCTTGGCGCCTTCGCGGCGCCGGGGCTGAAGCTGGAGGTCTCGGGCGATGCGAACGACTATGTCGGCAAGGGCCTGTCGGGCGGGCTGATCGTCGTGCGGCCGCCGATGGTCTCGCCGCTGGAGGCGTCGCGGAACACGATCATCGGCAACACCGTGCTCTATGGCGCAACCGACGGGCATCTCTTCGCCGCCGGACGCGCGGGCGAACGCTTTGCCGTCCGGAACTCCGGCGCGAAGGTCGTGGTCGAAGGCTGCGGCTCGAACGGTTGTGAATACATGACCGGCGGGGTGGCGGTGATCCTTGGTCAGATCGGCGCGAACTTCGGCGCCGGCATGACGGGCGGCATGGCCTATGTCTACGATCCGGACGGGACGGCCGAGGAACTGATGAACCTCGAGACGCTGGTCACCTGCGCGGTCACGCATCCGCACTGGGAATCCATGCTCAAGGCCCTGATCGAACGCCACGCGGCGGAGACCGGCAGCATAAAGGCCAAGGGAATCCTGCAGCACTGGTCGGCCGAGCGGGCGAATTTCCTTCAGATCTGTCCGAAGGAAATGCTGGTGCACCTCAGCCACCCGCTGAGCGCGGATTCAGAGGCTGTTCCGGCGGAATAGAGCCGGTCGGGAACCAGCCCGGGGCGTGTCGATCATGCCCCGGGCGCGAGGCGTTCCTGGACTTCGATCAGTTCTGTGTGACCAAAGCCCTTCGAATAATCGATGAGCGAGATCACGGTCAGGTCGATTCGGAAGAACGCGGAATCCAGGGCATTTCCGGACATGGCCGCGACGACTTGCGGAAAGCGGATCTGGTACAGCGCCGCCGCGCGGGCGATCTCATCAGGGTCGTCCAGCGCGTGGGCATGTCCGGCTGCCGACAGCCCCTGTATCTCGTCCCACGTGGTGTAGGGTTGAGTGACTGTCAGCGAGACCTTGTCGTTGGCGGCGATGTTGCGCGCTTTCTGCGACTCTGCGGCCGCGGAGAAATAGATGGTCAGATCGTCGTGCACGAAAGCAACGACCGTTGCCTGCGGGAAGCCGTCGGGCCGAACCGTAGCAACCGACATATCGTTCGACTGGTCGAGGATCTCGATGATCTGGGCGTGGGTTTCTCGGTCCATGGTGTAATCCTTTGATCTGGGCCACGGCGACGCCCCTTGGCGCTCGCGCATTTCGGAAAGGTCGCGCGGAAGACTTGAATGTCGCCCGGCGCTTGGGCTTTGCGTAGGGGGCCTTGAAGACCTTGCTTTGAGCGTGCCTGAAAGCATCGGCACCCAGTCTTCTGTCAGTTGCATGACGCACCCGCCGCTGCGTGAACGATGAGCCTTTCGTGGAGAAGGAACTCACCTCCGGCGACGGTCGGACTCGAAGCAGGGCGAGTAACCAAATGGAACCGTCCGGCATGTCGCATTTTGGAGAAATGCTGACCGGCAGCCGCGCCTCCACATATTTATTATCGGCCAGATGGAATGCTCGGGCCTTGACGCGTGTCAGGGCGGGCAAGCGCCGCAGGCATCATTTGTAGCGAACCACGCCGAAGCCTTGCCCCCCCGGGGGCCGGGCATTTGCCCGGCCCTTTTGCGCTCTGCCTCCCGGTCGGCCGTTGCAAGAAGGGCTCTGGCCCGGCGGTCGCGCGGCTCGGGCGGCCGCAACGTCATCATTTTTCCGCAATTAGCGGTAACGTTTCGTTAACTTTTTTGGTGCGTGCAGCGCCGAGTCGGCCATGGGTCGGCTTAGAAAATCCAGAGGCAGGCATGGCGACATATGAACTGATTGCCCAAGACGTGAATGGCGACCCGTTCCTGAGCGGCGGGAATATCGTCATCGTCAACAACTCGTTCACGTCGCTCGTCTTCCTTGAATCCGACAACACGATCGACGACCCGCTGGCTGGCGAGTTCGTGTCGCTGGACGGCGGCGTGACGTGGCTGACCTACACCTACCTCGGCACCGGCAACGTGCGCGGCACCGCGCTGCAATCGGGCGCTTTCATCCGGATCGACATGGGCGACGGCACCTTCCAGACCGTGGCGATCGACCTGAACGCCGATGGCGACGGCTTGCCGAACCTCAGCAACGGCAACACCCAGCTAAGAGTCGCAAACTTGGGCCAGCAGCCCGCGACCTGGCCGGTTCCGCCCTGCTTCGTCGCCGGAACGCGGATCCGGGTTCCGGACGGCGAGGTCCCGGTCGAGACGCTGAAACCGGGCGACCTCGTGGAGACGCAGGACCGGGGGCCTCAGGTTCTTCGATGGGTCGGCATACGGTCGGTCGATGCGCGGGGCGATTTCGCGCCGGTTCGGTTCGCCAAGGGTGCGCTTGGCAACGACCGCGTACTCTGGGTCTCGCCGCAGCACCGCATGGTGATTGGCGGCTGGCAGGCAGAACTGTTGTTCGGCGAGGACGAGATCCTGGTCGCCGCGACCCACCTCGTCGGGTTACCGGGCATCCGGCGTCAGCCGATGCCGCGGATCGCGTATGTCCATCTGCTCTTCGACCGGCACGAGATCGTCTTCGCAGAAGGCGCGCCGAGCGAGAGTTTTCACCCCGGAAGCCGGCTTCTCGATGACGACCCGGCGCTGTGTGCGGAGATTTCCGCGCTGTTTCCCGCGATCGCCTCGCCCCGCAAGCGAAGCATGCTCCGCGCGGCCCGCCGGGTCATCAGCAAGCGGGAAGCGCGGGTATTGGCCGCGTGACCCACCCCTGACCGGTATGCGAAGCGCTTGACCCCGGGGGGCGGGACATGGTTCATCTCGCGCGATGGCGACGGGCAGAAAACCAGCGGCGAAAAAGAAGAAGACACCGGCGCGCAAGCGGGCCGGTTGGACCTTGCGCGATGTGCTCCGCTGGCTTCGGCGCGGGGTTCTGGGCGTGGTTGGCGTCTTCGTCTTCTTCGTGGTGCTCTTCACCTTCATCAACCCGGTGATGACGCCCTACATGATCGCCGAAAGCTGGCGCCACGGCGGTGTGTCGCGCGACTGGGTCGACCTTGAGGACATGGCTCCCGACATGGCGCGCGCGGCCGTCGCGGCCGAGGACGCGAATTTCTGTCTGCACTGGGGATTCGACATCCATGCGATCCGCTCGGCGCTCGACGAAGGCGCGGGCAGAGGTGCTTCGACGATCAGCCAGCAAGTGGTCAAGAACGTCTTTCTCTGGCAGGGCCGAAGCTGGGCCAGAAAGGCGCTTGAGGCGCTGATGACGCCGATCGTGGAGCTGGTCTGGACGAAGCGGCGGATCGTCGAGGTCTATCTGAACGTCGCGGAAACCGGGAAGGGCATTTTCGGCGTCGAGGCGGCGGCGCAGGCCTATTTCGGGACCTCCGCCGCCGAACTGCGTCCTGCACAGGCGGCGCTGATCGCGTCCGCGCTGCCCGATCCGAAGGGCCGCAACCCGGCCCGGCCCTCGGGATTCCTGCGCCAACGCGCGGCCCAGATCGCCGAAGGGGCGGCAACGATCCGCGCCGATGGCCGCTCGGCCTGTTTCGAGGATTGAACCGCGAGGCCCGCGCCGCTATCAGGGTGAGCACTCCGTCCAGAAACGATTGCCGATGACCCGACTTTACCATGTCCCCCTCTCGCCCTTCTGCCGCAAGGTCCGCCTGACGCTGGCGGAAAAGAAGATCGAGGTGGAACTGGTCGAGGAGCGGTACTGGGAGCAGGGACCGGAATTCCTGCGCCGCAACCCGGCCGGCAAGGTCCCGGTGATCCGCCTGAACGGCAAGGTCATGACCGAAAGCCAGGCGATCTGCGAATATCTCGACGAGACGGTGCCGGAGCCAAGGCTGATGCCGAAGGATGCCGAGGGGCGCTACGAGGTGCGCCGGCTCTGCGCCTGGTTCGACGACAAGTTCCACGACGAGGTGACCTCGAAGCTTCTCTACGAGCGGGTCAACAAGAAGATCACCGGCCAGGGCTATCCGGATTCGAAGAACGTGAAGTTCGGGGCGAACCGGATCAAGTATCACCTCGATTATCTCAGCTGGCTGCTCGATCAGCGCCGCTGGATCGCGGGGAACGAGATGACACTGGCCGATTTCGCCGCCGCGGCGCATCTGTCCAGCCTCGACTACATCTCGGACGTGGACTGGAACCGCAGCCAGAACGTCAAGGACTGGTACCAGAAGATCAAGTCGCGGCCGTCGTTCCGGTCGCTTCTCGCCGATCAGGTGCCCGGATTCCCGCCGCCGGCGCATTATGCCGATCTGGATTTCTGAGACCGGCCGGGGAACCGGGGGTTTCACACCCCCGGACCCCCGTGGAGTATTTCCGAACAGAAGAAGGCGGGGGGCATGAGTCTGCCCGGCCTCAGGGAGCGTCTCATGCAGACGGCGCTGGCGGAGGGGTTTGCTGCGGTGGGCTTTTGCGCACCGACGGCGATCCCGGAGGCGGCGGAACGGCTCGCGGCCTTCGTCGCGGCGGGCTGGCACGGGCAGATGGGCTGGATGGCGGAGCGAATGGGCTGGCGCGGCGATCCGGCAGCCCTCTGGCCCGAGGCGCGGACGGTGATCATGCTGGCGGAGGTCTATACGCCGGAGACCGATCCGCTGGCGGTCCTGGAGCAGCGCGACCGGGCGGCGGTCAGCGTCTATGCGCAGGGCAAGGATTACCACGACCTGGTGAAGCGGCGGCTGAAGCGGGTCGGGCGGTGGCTGATCGACGAGGCGAAAAAAGGCTCTATCCCGGCGGAAATCAAGGTTTTCGTCGACACGGCGCCGGTGATGGAGAAGCCTTTGGGCCAGGTGGCCGGGATCGGATGGCAGGGCAAGCACACGAACCTCGTCAGCCGGGAAATGGGAAGCTGGTTCTTCCTTGGCGCGATCTTCACCACGCTCGACCTGCCGAAGGACGATCCTGAGACGGATCATTGCGGTTCATGCCGGGCCTGCCTGGACATCTGCCCCACGAAGGCGTTTCCGGCGCCCTATCAGCTCGACGCGCGGCGCTGCATTTCCTACCTCACCATCGAGCACAAGGGGCCGGTCGACGAGGAGTTGCGGGCGCTGATGGGCAACCGGATCTATGGCTGCGACGATTGCCTTGCTGTCTGTCCCTGGAACAAGTTCGCGGTGATCGCACGCGAGGCGGGCTATGCCGCGCGGGTCGGGGCGCCGGCCTTGTCTGAGCTTGTGGCGCTCGACGACGCGGCATTCCGGGCGCGGTTTTCGGGAAGCCCGATCAAGCGGATCGGGCGGGACCGGTTCGTCCGCAACGTCCTTTACGCGATCGGGAATTCCGGCGACCGGGCGCTCTGGGACGTGGCCGCCGGGCTGGAAGGCGACCCCGATCCGGCCGTGGCGGATGCGGCGCGCTGGGCGTGCCTCCGGCTGGCGGAGAGCGGCGGCGGCTGAACCGATCGCCCCAAAGGGGTGGCAATCGTGACGATTCGCCCCCATCTTTGAACCATCCCCGCGTCTGGATGCGGTTCATACAGAAGGAGGAAAAAGACATGGCCAAAGGCAAATCCGGCTCTGACAAGGCATCCGATAACAGCCGGCTGAAGCACTTCGTGGAGGTCGAGAAGACCCATGGCGAAGAGGGCAGCAATCCCGCCACGAAGAAGGTGCACGAGCGTCCCGCGGAGCGCGACGAAGGCGCGCGGCTGCGCGAATACACGCGGATCGAGCGCGGGCGCACCGCCTGAGGCGGATCAGGCGCGCTTTTCGCCGATCCGCGTCACGCCGAGCGTGGCGAGCACCTTGGCCTCTATCTCGGCCGCGTTCATGCCGGCGGTGGCGTACATGTCCTCGGGTGAGGACTGGTCGATGAAGGTATCGGGCAGGACCATGGAGCGGAACTTGTAGCCGCGGTCGAAGATGCCTTCCTCGGCCAGGAGTTGGGCGACGTGGCTGCCAAAGCCGCCGATGGCGCCTTCCTCGATGGTGATCAGGGCTTCGTGGTGCGCCACGAGCTGAAGGATCAGATCCCGGTCGAGAGGTTTCGCGAAGCGGGCGTCGGCCACCGTTGGGGCAAGGCCGCGCTGGGCCAGCGCTTCCCGGGCTTTCAGGACTTCCGACAATCTGGTGCCGAAGGACAGGATCGCGACGCGGCCGCCTTCGGCGACGATGCGGCCCTTGCCGATCTCGAGCGCCCGTCCGCGCTCGGGCATCTCGACGCCGACACCGTCGCCGCGCGGATAGCGGAAGGCGGAGGGGCGGTCGTCGAGTGCTGCGGCGGTGGCGACCATGTGGACCAGCTCCGCTTCGTCCGCCGCGGCCATCACGACCATGTCGGGCAGGTTGGCGAGAAAGGCGATATCGAAGGCGCCGGCATGGGTCGCGCCGTCCGCGCCGACGAGGCCCGCGCGGTCGATGGCGAAACGCACGGGCAGGCGCTGGATCGCGACGTCGTGGACGACCTGGTCGTAGCCGCGCTGGAGGAAGGTCGAGTAGATCGCGCAGAACGGCTTCAATCCGCCCGCCGCAAGGCCGGCGGAGAAGGTCACCGCGTGCTGTTCGGCGATGCCGACATCGAAGCAGCGCCGGGGGAAGCGTTCGGCGAAGAGGTTGAGACCGGTCCCGTCCGGCATCGCGGCGGTCACCGCGACGATCTTGTCGTCTGCCTCCGCCTCGCGGATCAGGCTTTGCGCGAAGACCTTGGTGTAGGAGGGCGCGTTCGACGGCGCCTTCTTCTGCTCGCCGGTCACGACGTCGAACTTGCCGGTGGCGTGGCCCTTGTCGGCCGCCTGTTCGGCCGGGGCGTAGCCCTTGCCCTTCTTGGTCAGGACATGGATCAGCATCGGCCCTGTCGCACGGTCATGCGCGGTGCGCAGCACGGGGAGAAGCTGGTCGAGGTCGTGACCGTCGATGGGGCCGACATAGGTGAAGCCGAGTTCTTCGAAAAGCGTACCGCCGACGGTCATACCCTTCAGCATTTCCTTTGCCCGCCGTGCACCTTCCTGGAAGGGCTCGGGCAGGAGGCTGATCGCGCCCTTGGCGGCGGCCTTGAATTCCTGGAATGGCGCGCCGGCATAGAGGCGCGAGAGATAGGCCGACATCGCACCTACCGGGGGCGCGATCGACATCTCGTTGTCGTTGAGGATGACGAAGAGCCGCTTTTTCAGGTGGCCCGCATTGTTCATCGCCTCATAGGCCATGCCGGCCGACATCGCGCCGTCGCCGATCACGGCCACCGCGTCTCCGGTGTCACCGCCGAGATCGCGGGCGGCGGCAAAGCCGAGCGCGGCGGAGATGGAGGTCGAGCTGTGGGCGGCGCCGAACGGGTCGAAGGGGCTTTCCGAGCGCTTAGTGAAGCCCGATAGACCACCCTTCATCCGCAGCGTCCGGATGCGGTCGCGGCGGCCTGTCAGGATCTTGTGCGGATAGCACTGGTGCCCGACATCCCAGATGATCTTGTCGCGGGGTGCATCGAAGACCGCATGGAGCGCCACCGTCAGTTCGACAACGCCGAGCCCTGCGCCGAGATGGCCGCCGGTCACGGAGACGGCAGAGATCGTCTCTGCCCGCAGCTCGTCGGCGAGAAGCCTGAGTTCGCGGTCGCTGAGCGCCTTGAGATCGGCGGGCACCGTCACGCGGTCGAGCGTCGGGGTCTTCGGTCTGTCGGGCATCGGCGGGCTTTCGGCCACTTCACATCTCACGCGCAATAACGAAACGCGCCGCGTCTCTCAAGGGTTCCGCCGCCGCACCATAGGGGGAAATCGCCGCTTCCGCCTCTGCAACGAGGTCGCGGGCGCGTTTTTTCGCGCCGGAAAGGCCGAGGAGCGAAACGAAGGTCGCCTTGCCGGCCGCGTGATCCTTCCCGAGCTTCTTGCCGGCCTTCTCGGGGTCGCCTTCCACGTCGAGAATGTCGTCGGCGATCTGGAAGGCGAGGCCGAGGGCCCTGGCATAGGCGCCAAGCGGCGCCGGATCGGCACCGGCAAGGAGCGCGCCGGAGGTTGCGGCGAAGGCTATGAGGGCACCGGTCTTGCCGGCCTGCAACGCGGTGATCTCGTCGAGAGTCAGGGGCTGGGGCGCGGTTTCGGCAGCAATGTCGAGCGCCTGGCCGAGAACCATGCCCTGGGCACCCGATGCCAGGCTGAGCGCACGGACGAGGGCGATGCGAATGTCGGCGGGGCCGAGCGCGGGGTCGGTCAGAAGCTCGAACGCGAGGGTCTGGAGAGCGTCTCCGGCGAGGATCGCGGTGGCCTCGTCCCATTTGACATGGACGGTCGGCTGGCCGCGGCGAAGGTCGTCGTCGTCGATCGACGGAAGGTCGTCATGGACGAGGGAATAGGCGTGAAGCGCCTCTACCGCAGCGGCGGCGGGCATGGCCTGCCCGGCGCTGATCCCGTGCAGGGCGGCGCTTTCCAGAACCAGAAAGGCGCGGAGCCGCTTGCCGCCGTTCAGGGCGTAGCGCATGGCATGGATGATCGGCAGTTCGGCGCGGTCGGAAAGTGCGGCAACGAGCGCGCGCTGCACGCTGTCCTGCGCCGCCTTCAGCTTGTCGGGGAACAACTCAGAGGCCTTCGACCGGGACCGTTCCGGTGGGGGCGCCGTCCGGGCCGAGGGTGATCTTGGCGACCTTCTCCTCGGCTTCCTTCAGTTTCTTCTCGCAATGCGCCTTCAGTGCCGCGCCGCGTTCGTAAAGCGCGATCGACTTTTCCAGCTCGACATTCCCGGATTCGAGGTCGCGCACGACGTCTTCCAAAGCTTTCATCGCCTCTTCGAACGTCATCTTGGACAAGTCGCTCATTCGCCCCGCTCCATCAATACCCGGACATGTGCCGCGACCGAGGCCGCCAGCGCGTCGAGATCATAGCCACCTTCGAGGGCAGAGACCACCCGGCCGGAACAGGTGTCTTCGGCCAGATCGCAGATCGCATGGGTGATCCAGGCGTAGTCGGCCTCGGTCCACATCAGGTTGGCGAGCGGGTCGGCGCGGTGGGCGTCGAAACCGGCGGAAACGAGGATCAGGTCGGGGCGGAACTCGGCGACGCGCGCCAGCGCGCCTTCCCACGCCTTGCGCATCTCGGCGCCGCCCGATCCGGGGGCGAGGGGCAGGTTGACGATCTGGCCATGTGCGCCAACCTCGTCGGCCGCCCCGGTTCCGGGCCAGAGCGGCATCTGGTGGGAAGACACGAAGATCGCCCGGGCCTCGTCCCAGAGAAGATCCTGCGTGCCATTACCGTGATGGACGTCGAAATCGAGCGCGGCGACACGGGAAAGGCCATGATGGTCGAGCGCGTATTTCGCCGCGATGGCGACGGTGCCGAAAAGGCAAAAACCCATCGAGCGGCCGGTCTCGGCGTGATGACCCGGTGGGCGCATCGCAACGAACGCATTTCCCGCCTCGCCGGCCAGAACCGCATCGACTGCCGCCTCAACCCCGCCGATGGCGCGCAGGGCGGCCTCCCAGGATCCCGGCGACATGAAGGTGTCGGCGTCGAGTTGCGTCCAGCCTGCATCCGGCCGCGCGCGGCTGACCTCAGCGAGGTAGTGGGCGCTGTGACAGCGCAGAACCTCCGCCTCATCCGCGAGGGGAGCGGTGCGGCGGTCGAGGGCGGCGAATTCATCCGCGCGCATCGCGGCATAGATCGCCTCCATCCTCTCCACCCTCTCGGGGTGGCCGGACGGGGTCACGTGCTGCAGCGCGGCGGGATGGGTCAGGAAAACTGTGGCCATTCCCGGACCTTATCGAGATCGAAGCGGGACACAA
Organism: Paracoccaceae bacterium; assembly: GCA_050289105.1. Classification (GTDB taxonomy): domain Bacteria; phylum Pseudomonadota; class Alphaproteobacteria; order Rhodobacterales; family Rhodobacteraceae; genus Albidovulum. Next base: position 18,996 of record JBNKFC010000398.1, read on the forward strand.
GTGCCGGAAATTTTTGCGGTCCATTGATACATATCAATTCCGGAATGCTTCTTTGGCGCGAAATTGCGCGGAGCAATGCGTGCTTCAGGAGACAGCTATGACAAAAACTAAAAGAATAATCATTTTGACGGCGGGAATCTCGGCGCTGGTATTTGGCGCGGCGACGGTTCTGCCTGAGGGGTCCGGTTTCGCGAAGTTCGGGTTGAGCGCCGCAATGGCGCAAAGCTCGGAAGGCACCGGTGCCCAGCAGGGCAATCAGGGCGGGCAGGGCCAGGGCGCCAAGGGCTCGCAGTCCGGGCAGGGCAATCAGGGCGGTCAGGGGACCGGCCAGGGCGGCCCGGGACCGGATTCCGATTCGAAGGGTCCGCAGGCCGGTGCCCCGTCGAGTTCCGGTGCCGGCGGCGGCAAGCCGGTCTGGGCGCAGGAAGGCATTCCCGAGGTCGAGCTCGGCCGGCTGAGCGTCGCGCGGTCGCCGGATCAGGTGTTGCAGCGCGCCTATGACGAGGCACTGGCGAGCATTTCGCCGGAGATGGTCGACTTCTACTCCATGGACCTGGACGAGATGATCCTCGAACTGTCGACCAACTTCGACAACGTCAGCTTCATCGACTCGCCGTTGCAGAACCTCTCGCTGTTCAAGGATGCGCTGGACGGCACGTCGGAGCTGACCTCGCTCGGGGTGACGAACAGCAACGATACGTTGCTGGCAACGTTCCTCGGCGTTGCGTCGGACAAGACCGTGCCGATCAGTTCCGACACCGTGCTCGCGGTTTCGACGATCCTCGGCACGCCGATCACCGGCAAAGCGGCGGATGACCTGGCTGCCGATGCAGAGGCCATTCGCATCGCGGTTCTGGCCGGACACGGCTGATCTCGGACACGCAGGCGGGGTCCGCCTGTCGTCCGGAGCGTCCTGAGGGCGCGCCGGACAATTTGCCGCCGTGGCGGTGAAGGGGGCGAACGCGGAGGACTAAAGCATGGATTTCGACAAACACAAGAAGGGTGTCATCGTCGTAGGCGGGCTTGCCGTGGCGACGCTTGGCATGGTGACGTTGGCGCCGATGGTCCCGGATTTTTCCGGCTGGACGGGCGCCGGCGCGGCTTGGGCGCAGACTCATACCGGTGGCAGCGGAGGTCACGGCGGCAGCACTGGCGGCCATGACGAGGGCCACGAGGATGATTCTGGCCATATCGGAAAACAAGGGGGCCAAGGCGGCCATTCGGGCGGCCAGGGTGGTCATTCCGGTGACGAGGGTGACGAAGGTGGCCATTCTGGCGGCCAGGGTGGTCATCAGGGCGGCGGCCCCGGAGCGGGCGGGCAAGGTCAAGGCCAAGGTCAGGGCAAAGGTGCCGGGCGGGGTGGATCGGCTGGCGCCGGTGGCAGGCCGGTCTGGGCACGGGAAGGCATTCCCGAGGTCGAGCTTGGCCGGCTGAACGTGTCCCGGTCGCCGGACCAGGTGCTCGCGCGGGCCTTCGATGAGGCTCTGGCCAGCCTTTCGCCGGAAATGGCGGAGTTCTACTCGATGGATCTCGACGACATGATCCTCGAACTGTCGACCAACTTCGACAATGTGAGCTACATCGATTCGCCGTTGCAGAACCTCGCGCTGTTCAAGGACGCGCTCGACGGGACGTCGGTCCTGACCAGCACGGGCGAGATCACCAACAGCAACGACACGCTCCTGGCCACCTTCCTCGGCGTGGCGTCGGACAAGAACATTCCGATCTCATCCGATACGGTGAAGGCGGTGTCGACGATCCTTGGCGCGCCCGTCAGCGATGCGGCAGCGGCTTCGCTGGCCGCTGACGCGGAAGCCGTTCGCATCGCGGTGCTTGCAGGTCACGGTTGAGAATTTTTCCCTCCCGCCGCGCATATTTAGGCTGCGCGGCGGGAGGAACTCGTGACATCGTGAGAAAAAACGGAAACCGGAGTGCTCCGGTCGAAGGAGAGGCGATGAGAGCGACCACAACAATTCTCGCGATTTGCGCAGGCATCACAGCCGCGACACAGGCGGGCGCGGGGGACACACCCGTCAACCTTGGCGCAACGCTATTCGGGAGGACCTCGGCCAGCGTGACCTATGGGCCCTATTTGCGGTTCGAGGCCGGCCGGTCGTCCACGGACCTGTCGGATGGAAATTGGCTTCCGCCGGGCGGATCGGATCCGCGGGTCTTTTTCGATATCGGTGACGGCGACAGCACTTTCTTGGGGGCTGCTGTCGGATTCGACTGGATGAACGGCTTTCGCGCCGATGTCGGCCTGATCTCGGCCGGGGAAGTAGATGCGGTCGGTCCCTGGTCCTACACGGTTCCGGCCGATCCCGGGCCGCATGCAGACATCACCGATGCCAGCGTCCGCACCACGGCTCTCATGGGGAGCGTCTTCTATTCGCCGCTTGAACAGCGTGGGGTGAACTCGCGGGTTCAACCCTATCTCGTCGCCGGGCTCGGTTTTGCGCGGAACGAAATGAGCGACTGGACGCGCTCGCGGTCGACCGCCACCAATCCGGTGCGGACCTTCGCGGGCGACACTTCCACCGATCTGGCCTGGTCGCTTGGCGCGGGCGTGTCGATGCAGGTCACGCGAGCGGGGCAGCATCCGGTTCTGGTGGACCTGTCGCTGCGCTACTATGACTTCGGCACCGCCGAGGGCGGCACCACTCCGATCGGAGGGGGTGGCAGCAGTATTCCGCGCGAAGGCTTCCAGGTCGATCGCACCGATACGGTCGTGACCCTCGGCGTGCGCATTCCGCTGAAGCGTTACTGAGACTTAGTCCGGCGCGAGCATGTAGCCCGCGCCGCGCACCGTCTGAAGGTAGCGCGGCTGTTTCGGATCGGTCTCGAACTTGCGGCGAAGGCGTGTGATCTGCACGTCGACGGCGCGCTCCTGCGCCTCGCCGCGCCCCGATCCGCGGCCGAGATCCTCGACCAGTTGGGTCCGGCTGACCGGTTCGCCGGGCCTCGCCGCGAAAATCCGCATGAGCGCCGCCTCGGTCGCGGTCAGGCGCACCAACTCGTTGCCGCGCCACATCTCTCCCCGGTCGACATCATAGCGCACGGCGCCCATGTTCAGCACCTTGGGCAACTTGGTCTCCGCCTTTGCCGGTGTCCGGCGCAGGATCGCGTTGATCCTGAGCAGAAGTTCCTTCGGCTCGAACGGCTTGACGAGGTAGTCGTCCGCGCCGGCCTCAAGCCCGGCGATGCGGTCGTCCGTCTCTCCCTTCGCCGTCAGGAGAAGGATCGGCGTCATCATCCTGGTGCGCAGGTCGCGCGTCAGGCTGATGCCGTCTTCGCCGGGCATCATCACGTCCATGACGATGAGGTCAAATTCCAGCCCGTCGAGCAGGCGCCGGGCATGGGCGCCGTCACGGGCGGCGCTGACCCAGAAGCCCTGGCGCACGAGAAATTTCTGCAAGAGCGTGCGAATGCGTTCATCGTCATCGACGATGAGCAGATGGATTTCGGCCTGATCCGTCATGCGGCACCGTCCTTGATCGACTGATAGTGACGGCGGATCTCCGGGTCCATCATCGCCTCGAGGACCTGGCGGAACCCCGCGACCGCGGTTGGTCCCGCAGCCCGGTAGGCCGCCCGCATCCGGGCGCGCTGGGCGTCGGAAAGTTCGCGTTCGAGGGCGGCCCCCTTTTCGGTGAGGTAGAGATTGCGCTCGCGCTTGTCGCGCCGACCGACCCGCGCCTCGACCAGACCGTCGTCAACCAGGGTCCTGAGCACCCGGTTCAGCGACTGCTTGGTCACGCCGAGCATTGTCAGAAGCGTATTGACCGTCAGCCCGGGCTGGCGGTTGATGAAATGGATGGCGCGGTGATGGGCGCGGCCATATTCGTAATTCTCGAGAATCCGGTCGGGATCGGCCGTGAAGGCGCGATAGGCGAAGAACATCGCCTCGATGCCTTTGCGGAGCTGTTCGTCGGTCAGGAACAGGAGGCTTTCGCCGCCCTGCGCCCCCGGACTGCCTGCGGTCATGCCCGCTGCCTCGTCTCGTTTCGCCTCGGTCGGAACTTTATGTCAGCTATGTTGACTTTCCAAGACTCAACTGTTAGCGATTGCCGGATTTCGCGCAACATTATGTCCGAAGCGGACCTATCGTGCGCAACATTTGCAAATCGGGTGCGCCCCGGGGAGGACATGATGGCGGGTTCCTATGACGATCGCGACGGCAAGATCTGGATGGATGGCAAGCTGGTGGAGTGGCGCGACGCCAAGGTCCACATCCTGACCCATGCGCTGCACTACGCGTCCTCGGTCTTCGAGGGCGAGCGCTGCTACAGCGGCAAGATCTTCAAGGGGCACGAGCATTCGAAGCGGCTGCTGCGCTCGGGCGAGCTTCTCGACATGCCGATCCCCTATTCGGCCGAGGAAATCGACGCCGCCAAGGAGGTGATGCTGAAGGCGAATGGCTGGACCGATGCCTATGTCCGCGCGGTGGCTTGGCGGGGTTCGGGCGAGGACATGGGCGTCTCGGCCAAGCGCAACCCGGTTCGGATGGCTGTCGCGGGTTGGGAATGGGGCAACTATTACGGCGACGCGAAGATGAAGGGCGCCAAGCTCGACATCGCCAAGTGGAAGCGGCCATCGCCCGAGACGATCCCGTCGCAAGCCAAGGCTGCCGGGCTCTACATGATCTGCACCATGTCGAAACACGCGGCCGAGGCGAAGGGCTGTTCGGACGCAATGATGTTCGACTATCGCGGCTATGTCGCCGAGGCGACCGGCGCCAACATCTTCTTCGTGAAGAACGGCGAGGTGCATACGCCGCTTGCCGACTGCTTCCTGAATGGCCTGACGCGTCAGACCGTCATCGGAATGCTGAAGGACATGCAGATCAAGGTGCACGAGCGGCACATCATGCCCGAAGAACTGGAAAGCTTCGAACAGTGCTGGCTGACCGGCACCGCGGCCGAGGTCACGCCGGTCGGTCAGATCGGCGACTATAACTTCGAGGTTGGCGAGCTGACGAAGCGCGTCGCCACGGAGTACGAAAAACTCGTGCGCAGCTGACCTGCGCACGAGCTTCCGACTTCGGGACCTGAATACTCGTTAAGGCGCTCCGATCCGCGCTTACGGGCAGGGCGCGCGATAGGTCGCGCCGCTCGGGTAGCGATAGATGCACTGCTTCGGCTGGTTCGCAGCGGTCACGAGGCTGCCGACGGCCGCCCCCGCGGCGCCACCCAGTACGGCACCTTCGAGCTTGTCACCGTCGTCGGAGGCAATCGCGCCCACGGCGGCGCCGGTGAGGGCGCCGGTGGCGATGTTCTGGTCGGTCGTCGTCTCGCAGGCGGCAAGGCTGGCGGCAAGCGGCAGCATGAGCAGGATCTTGTTCATCGCGGTCTCCCGGTTTCTGGCAATATCGCCGGGTCAACGCCGATGGGGCGGGGTTGGTTCCCGGCTCAGTCCTCGGCCCGAAGAAGCGCGTGGAGACCGGTCCGGTAGTCGGGGTAGGTGAGCGTCACCCTGAGAGCGTCCTTGATGCGGTCGTTCCGTACACGTTTCGACTCCGCGTAGAAGCTCCGGGCGAGCGGGGTCATCTCGGCATCTTCGAAGGCGACCTCGGGCGGGAGCGGCAGCCCGAGAAGGCGGGCCGCTTCGGCAAGCACATCCTCAGGCGGCGACGGGTCATCATCGGCGACGTTGTAGATTGCTCCGGCGTCGGGCCGGGCAATGGAGGCGGCCAGCACGGTCGCGATGTCCTCGACATGGATGCGGCTGAAAT
>JBNKFC010000399.1:0-2448 GCA_050289105.1 Paracoccaceae bacterium
CCGGCCATCTCGGCCCGGACTGCCGCCTCCGCCTCGGCACCCACCGCCGCCTTGTCGGCAAGCAGTGCGTCGAGCGTCAGCCCGCCGAGCGTCCGGCGGAAGGCCAGACCGAGGGCGCGGTGCAGCGCCTCCTCGAAGTCCTTGACCGCCGTGACCGCGAGAAGCGGGTCGGCGACGCGGAAGTCGGCCGCGAGGTTCACGCGGATCGTCACCCGGTCGCGGGTCAGGACCTCGTGTCCCGTCACCTCATGGGTGCGCAGGCGGAGGTCGACGGCCTTGACCGCGATCCGTGGCCCCACCGCCCAGAAGCGGTGAACCCCGGGCCGCAGCACGACCGGATCGGCCCCGCCCCGGGTCAGGACCCCGGCATGCCCCTCGCCCACCTCGACCTCGGTCACGAGGCCGGTGAGGCGCGCCCGCGCCAGCCGCTCGCCCAGCGCCTCGGGCACCGCGATGCCGTCGGCAAGGTCGTGGCGGATGACCGCGAAGGGCCCCGCGACGGTCCAGTAATGGGCGCGGGCATCCGGCCCGTGCACCGCTTCGAGATGCCCGTCGCGCTCGACCACCGCGACCTCGCCCGCACGGGTGCGGACTTCGGTCAGATGCTCGGTCACAAGCTCGGGGCGTTCCCGGATGAGCGCCTCGGTGAAGGGAGAGACGAGCTCCGGCCTGGTCAGCCGGTGCGTCTCCACCATGTCGCGGGTCCGGATGCGGTGTTCGCCCGCTCCGAGGATGGCATGGATCCGCCCCTTTCGGATCAGGATGGCCCGGTCGTTCTCCGTCAGGGTCAGACGGATATGTCCGGTCAGTCGGTCGATCAGCCGCAGCATGGTGTTTCTCCTTCTCTTGCGGGCTTTCATCGGTGTCGCAAAGCGCGATCTCCTTTTCGGTTGCGGTGGGTTGGGCCTCATGGCCACAGGTGTGATGCCCCTGTCACGGGGGGCGGAAAGGCGCCGGGGCCGCCCCGCGCCATGACCCGGCGCGGGAGGGGGGCGAGAGGGGCGCAGGGCCTCGGCGAAGCAAGGTGGGTTTAAACCCACCTTATCGGGCCAAGGACCGGCGGAACCGTCATCCCCCACTCCGGCGCGAGGCCAGAGCAGCGGCCGAACCCCACCCGTCGGCCCGAAGACCGGCAGGCGGAGGGCCAGCCCCTGCTGGGGCAGCCCCGGAACCCGAGTTGGAGCGCTTTGGAGGCGCAATGGGGAGTCGAACCCCAACGCTTTCGCGTTTTACCCTTGGTCAAATGGCAGGATTCGAACCTGCTACCCTCAGATTATCAGTCTGATGCTCTACCCGATGAGCTACATCTGCATTGGCGTGACAGGCCAAGCCCAGCTGACATTCTGGCCCTGGCATACGGGGCCGGCAGCGCCGCCCGCACCGGGGGAGTGTGCACCTCCTCCCGCTAGGGTCCGATCCGTCCTGACCGGGAGGTGGGGTTTACGCCCCGTGCCCGGATTCACGCAAAGGTTTTTCGCGGCGTCATTCTGCCCTGTGGCGGGCGCGCAACAAAATTGCGCCCCAAAGCAACAAATGAAAAGAGCGCCCGCATGGGGCGCCCTTTCGGCCGCATCAGGCGGCCGGTTTTCTTACGCAATCTTGCGTCACGTCTTGATGTCGAAACCCAGATGTTTGGCCACCGCGAAGATATCCTTGTCGCCCCGGCCGCACATGTTCATGACGATGATGTGGTCGCGCGGCAGATCCGGCGCGATCTTCATCACATGGGCGAGCGCGTGGGAGGGCTCCAAGGCCGGGATGATGCCTTCGAGGGCGCAGGACAGCTGGAACGCCTCCAGTGCCTCCTTGTCGGTGATCGCGACATACTCCGCGCGGCCGGTGTCGTGCAGCCAGGCGTGCTCCGGCCCGATGCCGGGATAGTCGAGGCCCGCCGAGATCGAGAAGCCTTCGAGGATCTGGCCGTCCTCGTCCTGCAGAAGGTAGGTGCGGTTGCCGTGGAGAACCCCCGGACGCCCGCCGGTGAGCGAGGTGCAATGCTCCATCCGCTCGTCAACGCCCTTGCCGCCGGCCTCGACACCGATGATGCGCACGGAAGGATCGTCGAGGAACGGGAAGAAAAGTCCCATCGCGTTCGAGCCGCCGCCGATCGCGGCGATGACGGTGTCGGGAAGGCGTCCTTCGCCCTCCTGCTCGGCCAGCTGCCAGCGCACTTCCTTGCCGATGATCGATTGGAAGTCGCGGACCATCGCCGGATAGGGATGAGGCCCCGCCACGGTGCCGATGCAGTAGAACGTGTCGCGCACGTTCGTCACCCAGTCCCGCAAAGCGTCGTTCATCGCGTCCTTGAGCGTGCCGCGGCCGGAGGTCACCGGCACGACCTCGGCGCCAAGGAGGCGCATGCGGAAGACGTTCGGCGCCTGACGCTCCACGTCGTGAGCGCCCATGTAGACGATGCATTTCAGCCCGAACTTGGCGCAGACCGTCGCG
>JBNKFC010000400.1:0-7187 GCA_050289105.1 Paracoccaceae bacterium
GTATCGGCGCCGGTGATGATCGCGATTGCGCCGTTCTTCGGACCGCTGGTCCGTGACTTGCAGCCGCTGCACGTCGCGGGCCTTGTCTTTCAGGGCGTCGTGGTCGTGTCGGCGGGGTTTCTCTTCTGGCTCTGGCTGCTGTCGGTCTATCCGGCCTCGGGGGTGGCGAGCTTTTCGTTTCTCACGCCGATCTTCGGCGTCGGGTTCGGCTGGGCGCTTCTCGGCGAACATGTCGGCCTGCCGCTGCTTGGGGCGGCGTTTCTCGTTGCGGCCGGCATTATCCTGATCAACCGGCCGGCACGGGGCCGGGGTCGATCCTGATATCGGCCCAGATCGGAAGATGGTCCGACGCGATCCGCGCGGGCGCCGCGGTCAGCACGCCGGCGCCGGTCAGGTGCAGCCCAGCCCCCAGCGCCACGCGGTCGAGCGCGCTGATCGGCCGCGCCGCCGGAAAGCTCGGCCCCGGCGCATGCAGCCGGTAGCCGGTCCCCAGGGCGGCGGCGCCTCCGCGCGTGGACCAATCGTTGAAATCACCGATAATCGCGGTCGGCATCTCTGCACGCCGGCTCAGCGCTGCCCTGATCGCGGCCAGCTGCATCGACCGGTAGCGGCGGATGAGCCCGAGATGGACACCCACGACCCGGAACGCGGCGAATCCCGCAGCACCGGTCGCGGGCGCGATTTCCGCCAGGATCGCACCGCGTGGCTCCAGCCCCGGCAGGGCGATGCGGCGGATCTTGTCGACGGAGATACCCCTGCGAACGAGAATGGTCTGCCCGTGCCAGCCGAGGCTTGGCCCTTCGAGAGAGAAGGGGAGAACCCCGAAATCCGTCTCGCGCTCGATCAGGTTCTGGGGCAGGGCGGCAGGACGGGGCGACAGGCGGCGGTCGACCTCCTGCAAGGCCACAATGTCGGCGCCGATCGCGTTGACGACGTCGATAATCCGCTCGGGAATCCGCAAGCGGTCGAACCCGACGCATTTGTGCACGTTGTAGGAGGCGAGGCGCAACGTCATGGAACTGACTTATAACGCCTGAAGCCTGGGTTGAAGCATAGATCGCCGAAGCATAGCTTGGCGCCATGTGGATCCGCCGCCTCCGCCAGCAACCAATCCTCGTTCAGGCGATCTGGGCCGTGCTCGCGGTGGCATTCGTCATCGCGGTCGTCGAAGGGTTCTGGTCGCTCGCTTTCGTGTCCGTCGCGACCTTCGCGCTGTCGCTCATGCCGGTCCTCTTCCAGCGGCGGTTTGGCATCCGCATTCCCATGCGCTTTTTCGGCTGGATCGTCGCCTTCGTCTTCTCGACGATCTTCCTTGGCGAGGCCTTCGACCTCTACGACCGGATATGGTGGTGGGACGTCATCGTGCACGCCGGCTCCGCCCTCGCGCTCGGGCTTATCGGATTTCTCTTCGTCTTCATGCTCTTCGAAGGCGACCGCTATGCCGCGCCGGCCTGGGCGGTGGCCCTCATCAGTTTCTGCTTCGCGCTGTCGATCGGCACGATGTGGGAGATCTTCGAATTCGGGATGGACCAGATATTCGGTCTCAACATGCAAAGATCGGGCCTGATGGACACGATGTGGGACCTCATCGTCGACACTTTCGGAGCGGCCGTCGGAGCGAGCGCGGGGTTTCTTTATCTCAAGGGCCTGGAATTCGGTGGGCTGACTGGAGCGTTGCAGGAATTCGTCCATGCCAACCGGCGGCTCTTCCGCAAGTTCCGCCGCTGATCAGGTGCCACAGAACGTCCGCGCTACCACCTCGCTTGGGGCCGGCGCGGCATCATAGCCGTCGGCGTCAGTGCGCCGATCGAACGGGCGCGCGAGGACGGCATTGAGCCTGTGGAACGGGGCGAAATCGCCCTTAACGGCCGAGCGGATCGCCTCTTCGACACGGTGATTGCGGGCGATGTAGGCGGGGTTGGCCGCGCGCATGGTGGCGTCCGGGTCGGTTTCGCGCGCCAGCCGCGCGCGCCAGTCGCGTTCCCAGGCTTCGAACCTCTCGGGCCTTGCGAACTCCGCCGCCGCCCCGCCGTCCGACAGGCCGCGGAACGTGCGGGTGAAATCGGCCCGTTCTTCGGCCATCAGCGTCAGCAGCGCCTCGATCATCGCCGCGTCGCCGCTTTCATCCGAGCGAAGTCCGATCTTGGCGCGGAAGAGGCGCAGCCATTCCGCTTGGTAAAGGTCGGGAAAGCGGTTGATCGATGCCGTCGCGGCCTCCACCGCCGGTTCCTCTTCGCCCATGAGCGGCAGGAGGCAGGACGCGAACTGCGCAAGGTTCCAGAGCGCGATCTGTGGCTGATTGCCGTAGGCATAACGGCCGAACTGGTCGATCGAGGAAAAGACCTTTTTCGGATGGTAGTCGTCCATGAAGGCGCAGGGCCCGTAGTCGATAGTTTCGCCCGAGACGGCCATGTTGTCCGTGTTCATCACGCCGTGGATGAAGCCGAGGCTCATCCATTTCGCGATGAGCCGCGCCTGCGCCGCGACGACGCCGTCGAGAAGACTAAGCGGGGTTTCGGCATCCGGGTAGTGGCGCGCCATCACATGATCGGCGAGCAGGCGAAGCGCCTCGGTATCCCCGCGCGCGGCGAAATACTGGAAGGTGCCGACGCGGATATGGCTGGAGGCGACGCGGGCAAGGACGGCGCCGGGAAGGCCCGTCTCGCGCCAGACGACATCGCCCGTCGTCACCGCCGCGAGCGCCCGCGTCGTCGGCACGCCGAGCGCCGCCATCGCTTCCGAGACGATGTATTCCCGCAGGACCGGGCCGATCCACGCCCGTCCGTCGCCGCGCCGCGAGAACGGTGTGGGGCCGGATCTTTTGAGTTGCAGGTCGAAGCGTCGCCCGTCGGGTGCGACGATCTCGCCGAGGAGCAGCGCCCGCCCGTCGCCGAGCTGCGGCACCCAGCCTCCGAACTGGTGTCCGGCATAGGCCTGGGCGATGGGCGTCGCCCCTTCTGGCAGGGCATTGCCGGCGAAGATGGCGACCCAGTCCGGACTGCAGAGCAGATCGGGATCGAGCCCGAGTGCGCGGGCAAGGGGGGCATTCACCGCGATCAATCCCGGCTGCGACACGGCAGACGGGCGCTGGCGGACGAAAAAGCGGTCCGGCAGGCGGGCATAGCTGTTGTCAAACTCGATGGTCACGGCTGTTTCGCGCTCCTGTCCCTAAGATAGGGTGTCGGCGCGAAGAAGAAACAGGTTCGCGAAAGGTTTTCCGGGAAGCGATCGCCGCCACGCGGCTTTCCAACGCTCACTGTCCGGGCACAGCGCAGAATTTCACCGCCGCCCCGTCAAAGCCGCGCGAGCCGTTCGGTCAGCAGCGCATAGAACCCGTCGGCATCCACCTCGCCGATGAACATCGCGTTCGCCTCACGCCCCGAAACGCGCCACCAGTCGGCGACGGTCATTCCGGTCGTGAACCGGCCCTCGGTCTCGATCTCAACGTTGATGTGGCGACCGGAGAAGAGGTCGGGCCTGACCAGATAGGCGATGGTGCAGGGATCGTGCAGCGGCGCCCCTTCCGAGCCGTATTTCGCCATGTCGAACCGTTCGAAGAAGTCGGTCCAGCTCGCCACCGCATGTCCGACCCTTGTGCCGAGGTTTCGGAACCCCTCGACCCGCGCGCGCGTCGTCAGGGCCTGATGCGTGACGTCGAGCGGCATGACGACCAGCGGGACGCCGGACGCGAAGACGATCTTGGCCGCTTCGGGGTCGACGTAGATGTTGAACTCCGCCGCCGGCGTGATGTTCCCGACGGCGAAATAGGCCCCGCCCATCAGCACGATCTCTGCGACCCGAGAGACGATGTCCGGTGCGCGCTCGAAGGCGGTGGCGATATTGGTCAGGGGACCGATTGGGCAGAGCGTGACGGTGCCCGGCGCCTCCTCCCTCAAGATCTCGATGAGGAAATCGACCGCGTGACCTTCGGCCAGCGGCATCTCGGGATCGGGAAGGGCGATGCCGTCGAGACCCGTCTTGCCATGCACATGCTCGGCCGTAACGAGTTTGCGCTTCATCGGTGCTGGACAGCCGGCGAAGACCCGGATGTCCGTCCGTCCGGCAAGTTCGCAGACGACACGTGCGTTCTTGGCGGTCAGGGCGAGGGGGACATTGCCGGCAACGGTCGTAATTCCAAGGACCTCAAGTTCGGGCGAGGCGAGCGCCAGAAGAATCGCCACGGCGTCATCCTGTCCCGGATCCGTATCGATGATGATCTTGCGCGCGCGCATGGTCGTCTCCTGCCCCGTCCGAGGCGAGACTGACCTGCGTTCCACGGCTTGTCCAGATGGCCCAGAGGGAGGCAGTGGCCTGATCTGCAACCAAAAGTTGTCAAAAGTTCGCCACAATTGCTTGAGATTTTTTCAACAATCCGAGAAAGGGCGAATTCCATGATCGACGAGTCGCGGGAAATCCTTGTTCATGCCGGCGCACATTGCAGCGGCGCGGAAGAATTTCAGGCGTTCCTCGGCGCAAATCGCGCGGCGATCACCGCGGCAGGATATGATCTGGCCTATCCCGGACGCGGCGGCGCCGCTGGCGGCAGCTTCGATTTCGCCTATCCCGAACCCCGCCATCAGGGCGCCGAGATCGACAGCTTCGTCGCGCCCGTCGCCTCGGCCCTTGACGTGGCTCGGCATGGCGGCCGAGGCCTGATCGTTTCGGAGCACGATCTTGCGGGCCGGATGGCCAACCTGCTCGGCGGTCGGTTCTATCCGGCGGCGGCAAAGCGGGCCGAGGTTCTCGGCCGCGCGCTTGGGCGCCCGGTGGATCGGCTCGTCCTGACCGTGAAATCTTATGATGCGCTGTTCCTCGCGGCCTGGCGGCGCTTCGCGCTCGACCGGCAGATGGAACCCTTCGCCGAATACGTTCCGGCAATGGCCGGGTTTACCGGAGGCTGGGTCGATGTGGTCGAGGCGCTGCGCGACGGGCTCTCGGCCCGGCGGGTCGTGATCCTTGCGACGAAGCCCGGGCCGCTTGACCTTCTCTCCCATATCGCGCCCGCTGCGAGGTTGGCCGATCCGGTGCTGCCGGGGCCGGCGCCGGTCATCACCGACAGTGCCATCGCCATGATCCAGCGTCACTACCGGCAGGGGGCGCGGTTTGCGCCCGGCCAGCGTGACAGGCTCTTGGCTTTCCATGCGCGCCAGCCCCAGTTGACCCGCGAACACGGCTTTGCCGGGCTACAGCTTGCCGATCTGCGCGGCCGGTTTGTCGCCGACCTCGATACGCTCGCCCGGATGCCGGGTGTTGACGTTGTCGGCAGCGTCCTTCCGGCGATGGCGGCCGAATAGGATATGGCCCCGACCTTTCGGCCGGGGCGATCCGTTCAGCCAAGGGCAGCTCAGCCGTCGAAGTTCACTTCTTCCATCAGCTTCAGCGCCTCGGGCCGCGAGCGGGCGACATCCATCAGGTTGAGGCTGTCGGGCGTGAACTCGCCCCAGCTTTGCACGAGGCTCGAACGCGGCACGCCGGGCTTCACAGGAAATTCGTGATTGGTCTCGGCGTAGACTTTCTGCGCCTCGTCGGAGGACAGGAATTCCATCAGTTTCAGCGCCGCGTCATGGTTCGGCGCGGCCTTGGTCATCGCGACGCCCGAGACGTTCATATGGGTGCCGCCGTTCTCGAAGACCGGATAGACGATGCGCACCGAATTGGCCCATTCCACCTGTTCGGGATCGGCAAGCATCTCGCCCATGTAATAGGTGTTGCCCAGCGAGATGTCGCATTCGCCGGCCCAGATCGACTTAACCTGAGCCCGGTCGTTGCCCTCGGGCTTGCGGGCGAGATTGGCGCGGAGCCCCTTGGCCCAGTCGCGGGCGTAGTCGGCGCCATGATGCTCGATCATCGCCGCCATCAGGCCGAGGTTGTAGTCATGGGTGCCGGGGCGGGTGCAGATCCGGCCCTTCCATTTCGGGTCCGCGAGATCCTCGTAGGTCGTGACCTCGCCATCGGCCACCCGGTCCTTGGAGGCATAGACGATCCGCGCCCGCGTCGTCAGGCCGAACCACTGGTTGCCGGGGTCGCGGAATTCGGCCGGGATGTTCGCGTCGAGAACCTCGGAAGTGACCGGTTGGGTCACGCCCGCCTCAACCACCTGCGCGAGCTTCGCGATATCCACCGTCATCACCAGGTCTGCGGGGCTGCGGTCGCCTTCGCTGACCAGCCGCTCGACCATGCCCTTCTCGACAAAGGCGACGTTGACGTCGATGCCCGTCTCCTTGGTGAAGAGATCGAAGAGCGGTTGAACCAGTTCGGGTTGGCGCAGGGAATAGACGTTGACCTCTTCGGCGAGGAGGGGCGTGGCGTAGGCCAGCGCCGCGAGGGCGAAGAGGGAGGTTCGCGCGAGCATAGTCGACTCCTTTACTCAGATATCGGGTGAGTTATGCGTCCGACACGGCTGCCCGTCAATACCTGACTAAACTGATCGGCTATTTTCGCACTTCACCGCGGTCGTCACGCTTCGCGCGCATGGCCCTTCTCGGCGCGCTTGGCCGCATTCCAGAGCGCGTCCATCTCGGCCAGATCGGAGTCCTCGGGCCGCTTTCCGCGTTGGGCCAGGGCGGCCTCGATTGCGGCGAAACGGCGCGTGAACTTGCCATTCGCGGACCTGAGCGCGGCTTCCGGGTCGATCTTGAGATGCCGGGCGAGATTGGCGACGACGAAAAGAAGGTCTCCGAACTCCTCGAAGATCTCGGCCTCGGTCATGTCGCGACGCGCCTCGTTCAACTCGCGCGCTTCCTCTGCGATCTTGTCGATCACCTCGTCGGTGGAGGGCCAGTCGAAACCGACCCGCGCGGCGCGGTTTTGCAGCTTCACCGCCCGCGTCAGCGCCGGAAGGCCGGCGGCGACGCCGTCGAGCGTGCCTTTGCCTGCCCGTTCCGCCGCCTTCATCCGCTCCCAGTCGCGCGTCTGGTCCTCCGCCGTCTTGTCGCGGCTCTCGTCTCCGAAGACGTGCGGGTGCCGTGCGATCATCTTGTCCGAGATAGCGCGCACGACATTGTCGAAGCCGAAATGCCCCGCCTCGCGCGCCATCTGCGCGTGGTAGACGGCCTGGAACAGAAGGTCGCCGAGTTCGCCCTCAAGTTCGTCCCACGCCCCGCGCTCGATCGCGTCGGCGACCTCGTAGGCCTCTTCGATCGTGTAGGGGGCGATGCTCGCGAAGTCCTGCTCCAGATCCCAGGGGC
>JBNKFC010000401.1:0-5012 GCA_050289105.1 Paracoccaceae bacterium
TATTCTGATCGCTGGAAACCTTCGGGCAACTTCTCGCGGATCGTCTGTTCGATCACGCGGGGGCCGGCAAAGCAGATGAGCGCGTTGGGTTCGGCGATGTGAACATCGCCCAGCATCGCATAGGATGCCGTGACCCCGCCGGTTGTGGGATGGGTCAGAACGACGATGTAAGGCAGGCCCGCCTCTTTCAGCATGTCGACGGCAATCGTGGTGCGCGGCATTTGCATGAGGCCGAGAATGCCTTCCTGCATCCGGGCGCCGCCGGCTGCGGAGAAGAGCACGAAGGGTCGCTTCAGCTTTACCGCACGTTCGGCGCCGGCGATGATTGCGTTGCCGACATACATCGACATCGACCCGCCCATGAACGCGAAATCCTGCGCGGCGGCGACGATCGGGGTCCGACCCATCTCGCCCTCGGCGACCAGCATCGCTTCCTTCTCGCCCGTTGCCTTCTGGGCGGCCTTCAGGCGGTCGGGATATTTCTTCTGGTCGCGGAAATGGAGGGGATCGGCGATGGGTTCGGGCACCTTCACCTCGGTGAACGTACCGCCGTCGAAGAGCGTCGCGAACCGGTCGCGCGGGCTGATCGGGAGATGGTGGTCGCAATTGGTGCAGACGTTTAGATTGTCTGCCAGTTCGCGGTGGAACAGCATCGTCCCGCATTCGGGGCATTTCGACCAGAGGTTCTCGGGCACCTCGCGCCGCGAGAAGAGCGAGTTGATCGTCGGCCGGACGTAGTTTGTGATCCAGTTCATCGTCTCTCGAACCTTCCGTCGGGGCGGTGAGGGCCGCCGGTCTGGCCTCCAGATAAGCCGAGGCCGGCGGAAATGCAATCAGACGCGCAGGACCAGCCGGGCGAGAAGCCAGGAGGTGAGCATCGCCGCGAAATCGACGGCAAGGGCCGGGCCGACGGCGGCCGGGTCCGACGGGTCGATCGACATCGACCAGAGAGCGAGCCCGTCGAGGTTGTTTTCGAGGCCGACGAAGAGAAGCGCGGCGACGTTGTTGGCGAAGTGGAAGCCGAGCGCCGCGCCGAGCGTTCCGGTCCGCGCCGTGAGGTCGGCGGCGAGCAGTCCGAAGACCGCGGCCCAAAGCGCGACGACCCAGGCGCTGGCGCCGAATTCGGCAGGCAGGTAGTGCCCCCAGGCAAAGAGCGCGGAGGGCAATCCCATCCAGATCACGGGATGGCGGAAGCGCGCGGCGAGCTGCTGTTGCAGGTAGCCGCGAAAGACCAGTTCCTCCGCCCCGGTCTGGATCAGAAGGCCGGGCAGCGCGAAGGGGAGGTAGGTCAGGAAGGCCCCGAACCCAAGCCCGGGTCGGATCGCCTCGGAGCCGAGCGCAAAGGGCAGGAGCGCCACGTTCAGTGCCAGGACCGATCCGAGAACGCGGGAAAAATCCGAGATCGCGCGGCGCGGCGACGGGCCGATGAGCGTTCCTGCAGCCCGGCCGTGCAGAAGCCGCACGGTCACCATCGGGCCGAGTGCGAGGCCGAGAAAGGTCCAGAGCAGCATCAGCAACCCACCGGGCGTATCGCCCCGGGCCATGCGCTGGGCCAGTGTCTCGGCGATCAGCCGGCCGTAGGTCTCTGTCAGGTAGATGCCGAAGAGGATGAGCGGACCGAGATAGCAGGCGAGGATCAGCAGCGCGCCGGGAAAGAGGCGCCAGAGTTCACGCCGTTTGCGGGCGGGTGCGACGAAGGCGTCATGGGGGGCATAGGAGACGGGAAAGCTCGGCATGATGGGCGCGACGCTAGCGCCGGGCGTGTCCGGGAGCAATCACCCTGTCGTCTGCGGCAATGGCGCATGGTTTTCGGCGGGCTTTCCCCCGCCCCGGCGCTTGTGTCCCGCGCGCGGCTCGCCTATTGCAGGGCAAACCGAGTGACGGGAGGCAAACCCATGAAGAACCGCCAGTTCGACAAGTCGAAACTGCCCAGCCGCCATGTGACCGAGGGCCCCGCGCGGGCGCCGCACCGGTCCTATTTCTACGCGATGGGAATCTCCGAGGCCGAGATCCACCAGCCCTGGGTCGGCGTTGCCACCTGCTGGAACGAGGCGGCGCCGTGCAACATCGCGCTCAACCGTCAGGCGCAGGCGGTGAAGATGGGTGTGAAGGCAGGCGGCGGGACGCCGCGGGAATTCACCACGATCACGGTCACCGACGGGATCGCGATGGGGCATGAGGGCATGCGCTCCTCGCTCGCGTCGCGCGACGCGATCGCCGATACGGTCGAGCTGACGATGCGCGGGCATTGCTACGACGCGCTGGTGGGGCTTGCCGGCTGCGACAAGTCGCTGCCGGGGATGATGATGGCGATGGTGCGGCTGAACGTGCCGTCGGTCTTCATCTACGGCGGCTCGATCCTGCCGGGCAAGCTGAACGGCAAGGATGTCGTAGTGCAGGACGTGTTCGAGGCGGTCGGCAAGCATCAGGCCGGCCAGATGTCGGATGCCGAACTGGATATTCTGGAACGTGTGGCCTGCCCAAGCGCAGGCGCCTGTGGTGGCCAATACACCGCCAACACCATGGCCTGCGTTTCCGAGGCCATCGGCCTTGCCCTGCCGAATTCTTCCGGCGCGCCGGCACCTTATGAAAGCCGCGACCAGTATGGCGAGGCCTCGGGCGTGGCGGTGATGAACCTGATCGAAAAGAACATCCGTGCCCGGGACATCGTGACCCGCAAGGCGCTGGAGAATGCCGCCCGCGTCGTGGCCTGCACCGGCGGGTCGACCAACGGCGGCCTGCACCTGCCCGCGATCGCGCACGAGGCGGGGATCGACTTCGATCTCTTCGACGTTTGCGACATCTTCCGCGACACGCCGTATTTCGTGAACCTGCGCCCGGGCGGCGAGTATGTCGCCAAGGACCTTTACGAGGCGGGCGGCGTTCCGGTCGTGATGCGCGAACTCCGCAAGGCAGGGTTGATCCACGAGGACTGCATCACCGCGACCGGCCGCACCATGGGCGAGGAACTCGACCTCGTCGATCGCGCTGTGGATGGCAAGGTGATCTACCCGGTCGAGGCGCCGATCTCCAAGACCGGGGGCGTTGTCGGGCTGAAGGGCAACCTCGCGCCCGACGGGGCCATCGTGAAGGTTGCCGGTATGAGTGCCGAGGAGCAGGTCTTCAAGGGCCCGGCGCGCGTCTTCGAATGCGAGGAGGATGCGTTCGAGGCGGTGAAGGCGCGCCAGTACAAGGAAGGCGAGGTCATCGTCATCCGCAACGAGGGCCCCGCTGGTGGCCCCGGCATGCGCGAGATGCTGGCAACCACCGCTGCGCTTTCCGGTCAGGGCATGGGCAAGAAGGTGGCGCTGATCACCGACGGCCGGTTCTCGGGCGCCACGCGCGGCTTCTGTGTCGGCCATGTCGGCCCCGAGGCCGCGCATGGCGGTCCGATCGCGCTTTTGAAGAACGGCGACATGATTACGCTCAACGCCGTCACGGGTGAGCTTTCGGTGGCGCTTTCCGATGAGGAGCTGGCGCAGCGGAAGTCCGAGTGGAAAGGCCCGCGCGCGACCGAATACGCGACCGGAGCGCTCTGGAAATACGCCCAGCTCGTGGGGGGCGCGCGGCAGGGCGCGGTGACCCATCCGGGCGGCAAAGCGGAGCGCCATGTCTACATGGATCAGTAAGGCCGGGCGGACACTGGCCGCCTGCCTGGCGCTGACCGGGTGCGTTCCCGGCGCCCCGCTCGGTTCAGGCGGGACGGCGACGCGGGCAATGGCGGTGTCCGGCTCCTCGGTCGTGGTGACCGGTCCATCCGGCTACTGCATCGACCGCGGCGCGAGCCGAGATCGCCCAGACGGCGCCTTCGTTCTTTTCGGGACCTGCGCGGCGTTGTCAGGCTCTGCCTCGGCGGGCCAGCCGGCGCGTCCCGCGCTGCTGACCGCCTCGGTTCTGCCCGGCGCCCCGGAGGCCGGCTTGGCGGCCTCGTTCCCGGCGATGGCGACCTTCTTCCGCTCCGCGCCCGGGCGCGCCGCGTTGAGCCGGTCGGGCAAGGCGGGAACCGTTGAGCTTCTCCAGGTCGCGTCGAAGGGCGAGGTGCTCTATCTTCGCTTGCGAGACAGCTCGGCGGCGTCCGGTCCCGCGGTTGAGGCCGAGTACTGGCGAGCCGTCCTGGCGCTTCGAGGGCGGATCGTCACCCTGTCGGCGATGAGCCTCAGGGACCGGCCGCTTCCGCCTGAGGAAAAGCGCCGCGCGCTTGACGAGCTGGTTGCGCGGATGCGGGCGGCGAATGCCGGCCCTGCACCGGCCGGATGAGAAGATCCCCGCGATTCTGCCGGTTGCCGATCTTGCGCGCGGCCGGAAAGGAAACGATAAGAAATTACTGTTTCTCTAAGCCGATCAATCGGCAAAAGCGGCGGTTCGATGGGTGACAAGCTTGACAAGGTTCTTGGCCGCTTGATCTTCGGGCGATCCCTTGCACGTTGGCAGCGGGTTGCGGACCAGGCCGGCGCGGCGGATCCCGCCACCTTGCGAAGCCTGCGCGGGCAGGCGCGGCAGTTGCGGCGCGCTATTGACCGAGTGCTGCATGTTGCTGACGGTCGGCTGACCCTGCCGGCGATCGGGTCCAACGCCATCCGCAAGCCGCTGATGTCCGATTGGGCCTGGCGACCGGAAGTCTGGCGTGGACCGGTCAGTCCGCCGGGCCTCGCCGCCGTCGAGAACCGCGCGACCTTTGGCAGTGAGGTAACCGTCTTCCACGATTGCGAGACGAGCGAGCTGACCATTCGCCAGATCCGCAACTCGCGGGAAACCGACCTGGCGCCCTTCGGGCTTCGGATGGACGTGTTTCGCTTCGACGGTTCATTTCTGTCGCTTGTGATCGACCTTCCGGACGAGGCGGTACAGGGGCTCAGGCTGACGCATGTGATCCGTCTCGACGCGATGGTCGAGATGGAGAAACCGATCGAGATCTTTGCGCGGCTCAACATCAAGCACGGGCCGAACAGCGAGCAGATCGTGCGGGAACTGCCGCTCAGGTCCGATGAGGTGATGGTCGAATTCGACCTTGC
>JBNKFC010000402.1:0-6135 GCA_050289105.1 Paracoccaceae bacterium
GGTACATGGACGGCAAGATCGAGATCGACCCGATGATCACCCACACCCTGACGCTCGACGAGATCAACAAGGGCTTCGACCTCATGCATGCCGGCAAAAGCATCCGATCCGTCGTCGTCTACTGAGGCGGGGCCTTCGGGCGCGCGAAGGGAATACAGGCAAGGTGCTGACATAACTCGGTTTTTGTAACCGCCAAGGGGTGCGCAGGCCATTGCCTCACTCCCCGAGGCTTATTCACGGTCACAGGTTCGGGATCTTCATCCACGACCGGCAGACCCTCTATTGCCCCACCGGGCCGGTGCCTCGCGTTGATCTCCGCAGCGTCACGTGTGAGCATGTTGTCGACATCAAGCGCTGGCTTTTCACCCGCGATGGCCCGGGTGACCAGCCCGGGCCGCGCCCGACGCTCCCTGGGTCGGGCACGGCCCTCCGCGCTTCGGCGCACACGTCCGCTCCGTCCTGCAAGACGGCCGCCAAACGTTTCGAAACGGCAGCGGAGATCGCTGATCCGTCACTGGCCTTCCAGAGGGGGCGGAATGGGGCGCCTGCCGGGGGCATTCCTGTCGCCCACCGAGGGGTATGCCGATACGCTGGTCATGTACCGGCATCTGTGACAGGGTGCCGGCCATGACCATCCCTTACCGAGGCGCCTACTGATGGCCCGTGCCGATGTCCCGCTTCTGGCCGTTCTGATCGATGCCGACAATGTGCTGGCGCGCAACGCCGAAGCGATCCTGAAGGAGATCACGTCCTACGGAGAGCCGGCGCTCCGCCGGGTCTACGGCGATTGGTCCAATCCTCAGTTGAATGCCTGGAAGGAGAAGGCGCGGACGCTCGGCCTTGTCCCACATCAGCAATCGGCAAATACCAGGGGCAAGAACGCGAGCGATATCGGCCTGGTGATCGACGCGATGGATATCCTGCATGCGGGAAAGTTCGACGGGTTCGTCCTCGTCTCGTCCGACAGCGATTTCACCCGGCTGGCGAGCCGGATCCGCGAGGACGGGCTCGACGTGATCGGGATCGGCGAGGCGAAGACGCCGGAGGCGCTGCGCAATGTCTGCAACCGCTTCGTCTTCATCGAGAACATCGTCGAGGACGCCGAGCCCGCTAAAGGCACCGTGACGAAGTCCGAATCCAAGCGCCCGCCCGCAGAGGCCATCGAGCTGATCATCCGGGCGATGGACAAGATCGATCAGGAGGACGATTGGTATCTTCTCGGCCTCATCGGCCAACGCATCGTTGCCGACAATCCCGACTTCGATACCCGGACCTATGGCAAGCGCAAGCTGAGCGATCTGGTGGCCGAGTTGAAGCGGTTCGAGACGAAGCGCGTCGGGAACCAGCTTTACGTGCGGCGGGTGGACTAGGATCGGGGTCCGCTGGCAGGATGGGGGCAAAGGCGGCCTTGGGCCAAGTGCGGCCTGGCTGCTTCGTTGACGCCTCCGTGGTCCGGGCGGCACGGGTGACTGGCCCGAGAGCGGAGTGATGCGATGATCACCGATATCGAGGACTACTTCTCGAAGGGTTGCGGTCGCTGCGCGCGATTTGCCACGGCGGATTGTTCGACACGGAAATGGGGCGGCGGTCTGAGCGACCTCCGGCGGATCTGCGTCCGGTCAGGGCTCAAGGAAACGGTCAAATGGGGTCACCCGTGCTACATGCATGCGGGGCGCAATATCGTTCTCATCGGCGCCTTTCGCGGCGACTTTCGCCTCAGTTTCTTCAACGCCGCACTGATGAAGGACCCTGAAGGCATTCTCGAACGGGCAGGGCCGAATACCCGGCATCCCGACATCATCCGCTTCGTCGAGAATGCGCAAGTGGCCGAGCGGGAGCCGATCATACGGTCCTATCTGACAGAAGCGATCGGTTATGCGGGGGCGGGCATCAAAGCGCCGAAAGAGAAAAGTGACATTGATCTGCCTGATGAACTGATCGCGGCTTTTGACTCAGATCCGGAGCTGGCCGAGGCGTTCCACACCCTGACGCCGGGGCGGCAAAAAAGCTACGTCATCAATCTCAACTCGGCAAAGACTGCCGCGACGCGAACGACCCGCATCGCCAAGTTCCGCGCGCATATCCTTTCGGGAAAGGGCGCAACGGAGCGGTGATCCGCAAGTTGCGGCAGCTTCCTTGCGGCGCCGTCCGGCAATAGGGTTGTCGCGTAATACTTGGGCCCGTTCCTAGGCCTTTTTCGTTCCGTAGCGCGCAAGGAACATCTCGACCGCGCCTTTCGCGATGCGGTCGCGCTCGGCGTCGGAAAAGCGGTTCTTGATGCCGAAGCACACGCAAGGAAAAATGTCCGCCTTGCACAGTTCGGCGAATTGGTCTGCGGCAAGGTAGACATCGTCGATCTGCAATTCGCCCCGCGCCACGGCACCGTTAAGATAGGCGCCCAGCCGTTCGCGGACGAGCCCGGGGCCCGAGGCGTAGAATTCGCGGCCGAGTTCAGGGAAGCGTTCGGCCTCGGCTACGCAGATGCGGAAGACCGATCGGCCGATCTCCGAAAGCGAGAAGTCGATGATCCGCCGCGCCGCCTCGGGGAGGACGCATTCGGGCGGGGCGGCGAGCGTGACGAGCACCTCGGCCTCGTCGGCCTGGCGGCGGCATTCGCTTTTGGCCACTTCAATGAACAGCATCCGCTTGTCCGGAAAGTAGCTGTAGAGCGTGGCCTTGGAGACTCCGGCTTCGGCGGCGATGTCGTCGACGCTCGCGCCCTCGAAACCGTCGCGCAGAAAGATCGTCCGGGCGCCGTCCAGCACCTGGTCGAACTTGCGTCCGCGCTTGATGGTCTCAATCTGGGCGGTAGCGGTCATCATCATCCTTGCGCGGCCGATGATAGACCGGCGCCGGACGGCCGGGCAAGCAGGCGAGGCGAAAAAAGGGCGGGAGGGATCCCGCCCGAGGTGCCCGCAGGGATGTGGCGGGTCGGGATCAGTTGCGGCCCTCTGTGCAGGGTTGCGGGGCGCCGGGCAGGGCGAGCGCGCCGCAATCGCGGCTGGTCTCGGTCGACGGCGCTGGGAAGTCGAGCCGGGGGAGGTCGAAGGAAATGCCGCCGGCCATAGCAGGCAAGGCCATGAGGCCGAAGGCGAGGGCGGCGAAGGTGGCGCGAATATACGTCATGATCTTTCCGATCTGAACTGATTGGTTTAGTGACTCACATCTAAACCGATCGGTTTATTATATCAAGGATATTATGAACTGAGTGGTTCAGATCGGCCAAGGTGTCACACTTGTCCCCCGATGCCTTGCCGAATAGTTTGGAATCGTTCCAAGTGGAGGTGCCCATGATCCCCGGTCTCGCCAATCGTCGCCGGTTCAAGGACCTGAGCGAGCAGGAAGTCCTCGCCCTGGCGATATCGTCCGAGGAAGACGACGCCCGCATTTACAGGACCTACGCAGAACGGCTGAGGGCCGACTATCCCGCCTCCGCCGCCATCTTCGAGGCGATGGCGAAGGAGGAGGACACCCACCGCCACTGGCTGATCGAACGGCATCGGGCGCGGTTCGGCGAAGTGATCCCGCTGATCCGGCGCGAACACGTCGCGGGCTTCTACGCGCGCCGACCGGTCTGGCTCGTCGAAAATCTCGGCCTCGACCGGATAAGGGGCGAAGCCGAGGCGATGGAACGCGAGGCGGCGGCTTTCTACAAACGGGCCGCCCAAGCGACGCAGGACGCCGCCACGCGCAAGCTTCTCGGGGATCTGGCCGCCGCGGAAGCCAAGCACGAGGTCAAGGCCGGCGAACTGACAGAGGCACATCTGGACGAGGACGCGAAGGGTGAGGAGGATCGGGCTGCCCACCGCCAGTTCATCCTGACCTGGGTTCAGCCAGGGCTCGCGGGGCTGATGGACGGGTCGGTTTCGACCCTCGCGCCGATCTTCGCGACCGCCTTCGCGACACAGGACCCCTGGACGACGTTCCTTGTCGGCCTCGCCGCGTCGGTCGGCGCCGGCATCTCGATGGGCTTCACGGAAGCGGC
Source organism: Paracoccaceae bacterium (assembly GCA_050289105.1). Classification (GTDB taxonomy): domain Bacteria; phylum Pseudomonadota; class Alphaproteobacteria; order Rhodobacterales; family Rhodobacteraceae; genus Albidovulum. The sequence continues at coordinate 3,986 of JBNKFC010000402.1, forward strand.
GCACGACGACGGTGTTCTGTCGGGGCGCGGTTCGCCGCTCAAGCGCGGGCTGGCGTCCGGGGTCATGACGGCCTTGGGCGGCCTCGGCCACGCGATGCCTTACCTGATCCCGGATTTCTGGACGGCGACGACGATCGCCATCGCCATCGTCTTCATCGAGCTATGGGCCATTGCCTGGATCCAGAACCGCTTCATGGAGACGCCCTTCCTGCGCGCGGCCTTCCAGGTTGTCCTGGGTGGTGCGCTGGTCTTCGCGGCAGGCGTGCTGATCGGCGGCGGATAGGCAGGCGAGTGCTGGTAAACGTTTGGGCAAGGCTTCTACGGCCGCAAGTGGCCCGGGGGGGCGCCGAAAAAGTCGTGAAACAGAACCTTTCCTTACCCTTGTGAGGCCGTTGCGCCTAGCGCCGATCCCTTCCACATGCTAGGCGCGACTTCGATGCTGCCGATCTTCCTCAAGACCCTTCCCTTCTTCGCGCTCATCGCTCTCGGATGGGGCGCCGGCCGCATGCGCTTCTTTCCCGAAGCTGCGACCGAATGGCTGACGCGCTTCGTCTTCTACTTCGCTCTTTCGGCGATGCTGTTCCGCTTTGCGGCGAACCTGTCGCTGGCCGAGATTTTCGATCCGTCGTTCGCCCTCGCCTATCTGACCGGCTGCACGATCGTCTACATCTTTGCGTTCACCATTGCCCTCATGCGCAAGGTCTCGATCCCCGAAGCGTCCATCGAGGCGCAATGCGCGGTGATCGGCAATACCGGCTTTCTCGGTGTGCCGATGCTGACCGTGCTGCTCGGACCCGCTGCGGCGGGGCCGGTTCTGATGGTGCTGGCCATCGACCTTATCGTCTTTTCCAGTCTTTTCACGCTGATCATAACCGCCGCCCGCGAAGGCCATCTTTCCCCCCGCATCGTCAGGGTTCTGGCCGTCGGTCTCCTCAAGAACCCGATGATCGTGTCGATGGTTGCGGGCCTTGCCTGGTCCACCACCCGCCTTCCCTTGCCGGCGCCAGTCGACGAATTCCTGACGATCCTCGGTGCCGCCGCCACGCCCGGCGCCCTTTTCGCCATTGGCGCCTCGCTCGCCTCGAAGACGGCGGAGCGGGTGTCGGTGGCGCTTTGGCTGTCCTTCGCCAAGCTCGTCCTTCACCCGGCCGCGGTCGCCATCGCGGCGCTCTACCTCTTCGATGTCGAACCCTTCGCGGCCGGCGTGATGATCGCCGCGGCGTCGCTTCCTGTCGCCGGAAATGTCTATATTCTCGCTCGCCATTACGGGGTCGCGCCGCAGCGTGTGTCGGCCTCCATCCTGATCTCCACCGTGATAAGCATCGTCACCGTCTCGGCGGTGATCGCCTGGATCACGGGCGCCTGACGAAAGGACGACTCATGCAGACAATTTCTGAAAACAAGTGCTTCGGCGGCATCCAGGGCGTCTACAGCCATGCCTCCGAAGCCTGCGGCACGGACATGACCTTCGGCCTCTTCCTGCCCGATGTGGCGATGGACGAGCCGGTGCCGGTGCTGTGGTATCTTTCGGGCCTGACCTGCACCCATGAGAATGCGATGACCAAAGCCGGCGCACAGGCCTGGGCGGCAGAGGCGGGAATCGCGCTCATCTTTCCCGACACCAGCCCGCGCGGCGAGGGCGTGGCCAATGACGACGCCTACGATCTGGGACAGGGCGCGGGGTTTTACGTCAATGCGACGCAGGATCCTTGGGCGCTGAATTACCAGATGTGGGATTATGTAACGGAGGAACTGCCCGCGATCGTCACCGCGAATTTCGCGATCGACGAGGAGCGGCAGTCGATCACCGGCCATTCGATGGGCGGCCACGGCGCGCTTACGATGGCGATGCGGCTGCCGGGACGGTTCCGCTCGGTCTCGGCCTTTGCGCCGATTGCCCATCCGACCCAGTCGGATTGGGGGCGCAAGCAGTTCGCGGCCTATCTCGGGTCAGACGAGACGCAATGGGCCGCGCATGATGCGACACTTCTGATGCGGCGCCTGGGCTTCGACGGGCCGGTCCTGATCGATCAGGGGTCGAAGGACCAGTTCCTCGACCTTCTGAAGCCCGAAGCCCTCGCGCAGGCGATGGTGGAGCGGCGCCAGAACGGACAGTTCCGGATGCAGGCCGGCTACGACCACAGCTACTT
>JBNKFC010000403.1:0-3707 GCA_050289105.1 Paracoccaceae bacterium
GGTCCGGCCTGCGCCACCGTACTGCCGAACAGCGCGATCCGGGACTGACGCGCACTTCACTCCGTCCCGACCAGAATTCAGGAGATTTGCCGTGGGAGCCCGTTCCATCCTCGTCGCCATGCTCGGTGTTGCCGTTGCCGGAGGATCGGCCTTCGGCGCCCGCGAATATCTCGACCGCAGCCGCGCCGTTGCCGCGACCGATCCCGAAGCCGCGCTCGTCTCTGTCATCGTGGCGGGGCGCGACATTCCTTTCGGCCAGTCGATCCAACCGCAGATGCTTCAGGTCATGTCCTGGCCCCGCACGGCCCTGCCGCCGGGTGCAATCACCGAACTCGACACCCTCATCCCTGCCCCCGGTATGCCGCCGCGCCGCGCCACGCGCGAGATGGCGCAGGGGGAATTGATCCTCGCCTCCAAGGTGTCGGACTTCGGCGAGAAGGTGACGATCGTCCAGAGCCTTGGTGAAAATACCCGCGCCATGGCGATCAAGGTCGAGGCGGAAACCGCCGTCGGCGGCTTCGTCACACCAGGTGACAGCGTCGATATCGTGCTGACGCAGGGCCGCGACGAGAGCCTGCGCGCGGTGACGATCCTTCAGAACGTCCGCGTCCTCGGCGTCGATCAGGAAGCCGACCGTCAGGCCGACCAGCCGCTCGTCGCCCAGACCGTCACGGTCGAGGTCACGCCGGAGCAAAGCCAGACGCTCGCCCTCGCGCAGAAGGCCGGCACGCTCAGCCTCTCGCTCCGCTCGCTCGACAACGCCGCGGACGAACCGCTGGAATCGATCCGCCTGACCGACATCCTGCGCGACAAGTCCCCGGTCGCCGAAACCGCAGCCAAGTCCACGATCCGCGTCCGGCGCGCGAATGCGATCGAGGTCGTGGAAGTCGAGTGAAGAGCACGGAGCGAAGGGACTGGGAAAGCACCATGACCGACCGCCGCGACATCGCAAGCTTCACCTCTGACGAGGCCGGCGCCGTGCTGGTGTTCTGGGCCATCGCGCTCGCGGTTGTCCTTGGCGTCGTCGCGCTGTCCTTTGACTTCGGTCGCATCGCCGCGACACAATCCGAGCTTCAGGCCTACGCCGACCAGGTCGCGCTTGCCGCCGCCGGAGAGCTTGATGGCCGCACCGACTCCATCACCCGCGCGACGAATGCGGCGGCGAACCTGATCGCCGACAGCCAGGCCTTCGGCAACGGCGCGCAGGCCCTGGCGGGTGGGTCCGACTACACCATCGACTTCTACGACACGCTGCCGGGCAGCGACACAGCAAGCCTTGCGGCGGGCCTGACGACGGTGCCGGAAGACGCGATCTATGCCCGCGTCGTGATGACGCCGAAGACCGTCGGTTACACCTTCGGCGCGGCCTTCTTTGCGCTCACAGGCAACACGCCGGCCAACAACAGCGTCGGCGCGACGGCGGTTGCGGGGTTCACCCAGTATGCCTGCGACATCACGCCCCTGATGTTCTGCCTGCCTTCGCCCAACTACAAGGCAGACGCGAATGTCGGCGACATGATCCTTCTGCGCTCGGGCGGCAACAACGCGGCATGGGGACCGGGGGATTTTGGCTTTCTCGATCCGTCGAAGGCCAAGGTCGATCCGAACGGCCCCTGCGCCGGGTTGAACGGCGCGCAACTCGACGCCTGCCTTCTCGGCGCGCAGGGCTCCATCACCCAATGCTTCGCCCAACGCGGCGTCGATACCGAGCCGGGCCAGAAGGTCGGGATCGAGGATGCGAGCTTCAATGTCCGCTTCGACATCTACACCTCGATCATGAACGGCAAGAAGAACAATCCGGCCTATGCGCCCGCGCCGAACGTCATCAAGGGGATCGTGCCGAACGGCGGCGGTGCCTGCATCGGCGGCAATCCCCAACCTTCGCCCAACACGATGGGCCTGCCGCGTGACAATTGCTTTGCTGCGGGCACCTGCGGCAACGGCGGGCGGTACGGCGACGGCGATTGGTCGGCCGGACGGACCGCCTATGTCACCACCAACTATGGCGGCACAGATCCGCATCCGGGCGCGGCCACCCGCTACGAATACTACCTGGCCGAGATCGCCGCGGCGGGGGGCGGGGCATCGACCACGTCGATCCTGACCGGGCGGGCCGAGACGGGGCGCCCGCACTGTTCGAGCAACCAGTCGATTGACCCCGACCGCCGTGTCGTCGTCGCCGCCGCCGTCAACTGCGACCCCAACCAGGGCGGGACCCAGATCAACGGCCAGACCAACAACGTGCCGGTCGAGGAATTCTTCCGCATGTTCCTGACCGAGCCTGTGGGCACCGACGGCCTTTCGCCGCCGACGCTCGACCTCTGGGTCGAGGTTGTGGGGTCGGCCGGCGGGGCGGGCAGTGGCAGCGGCGGCTCCGGCGGTGTCTTCCACGATGTCGTGCAGCTTTACAGGTAGCGCCATGGACCGGATCCCGACACATGGATATTTCGGCTTCCTTGCCCGCCGCTTCTGGCGCGACGAACAAGGCGCGGCGCTGGTCGAGTTTGCCATCGTCCTGCCGATGATGCTCCTGGTCTTCGCGGTCATCATTGAGGGCAGCCGCCTGATGATCGCGTTCCAGAGCGCCATTGGCGGGGTGCGCGACGCGACCCGCTACCTCGCGCGCGTCGTGCCGACGGACATCTGTGCGACCGGTGGCTCGGTCACGGGCTATGCAGGTCAGTTGCAAACCATCGTGGGCCAGAGCACGACGGGCGGCGCGATCTTCCCCACGTCCGTGACGGTCAATTCGGTCACTCCGTCCCTCGCCTGCGTCGTCGGCACGTACCGGATCAGCCCGGCCCCGGTGGCAACCGTCACCGCCAATATCTCCATCACCGTTCCCTTCGCAGGGATCTTCACGCTAAACGGGGGAACGTTGGCACCGATAACGACCAATGTCAGCGACTCCGCACGGGTCTTCGGCTCATGACCCGCGCCCATGATCTCCTGCGCCGCTTCCGGCGCGACGAGGAGGGAACGACGCTGGTCGAACTGGCGATCCTGATCCCGCTCTTCCTGTTGATCTTCTTCGCGCTGATCGATTTCGGCCGGATGGGCGCGGAATACGTGATGGCCGACAAGGCGATGCAGTTGGCGTCGCGAATTGCCGTCGTTCGGCCGCCCGCCTGCCCCGGCGTTCCGACGTTCAATGCGCGGGGCAGCGTCCCACCGAATACCGTGCCGCCGAAATTCGGCAGCAAATGCGCCGCCGGCGCGACGATCTGTGCAAGCCCCGCAATAGTGACCTGCACGGGCGCGCCGGGCAACCCGACGGTGACGGAAATCTGGGCCGCCATCGGTCCGCTGATGCCGACGGGATCGAGCGAGGCCGATCTTTGGTTCAGCTACGCCTACGACGCCAATCTCGGCTTTCTCGGCGGGCCGTACGTGCCGGTCGTGACGGTCGAGATCCGCGGTCTCAACTTTCAGTTCGCGACGCCCCTCGGCGGCCTCGCGGCGCTGGCGACAGGCGGCGGTGGGGCCGCCCCCGGCGCAACCTTGCCCTTCCCGGCGCTCAGCATGTCGCTGCCGGGAGAAGACCTCGACCTTGGTGAGAACGGATGAGTGATGGCTGGCGATCCGCTCGCCCGGAAGGATGAAAACATGACCGCGACGACCAAATCCATGCTCGTAATTGCGCCGGAGGCCAGCGTCTCGGAGGCGATCGGCAGATCCCTCGCCGCCGACCCGGGCGTCCGGGTCGA
>JBNKFC010000404.1:0-1655 GCA_050289105.1 Paracoccaceae bacterium
AGTTGTCGCTGTAACGGCCCGTCCCAGCCAGCGGGACATTGTCGGTGTGACCGTCGACCCGGATGATCCAGTCAACCTCGGACGGTATCTCGGCGGCCACATCCTGCAGCGTGGCAACGACGCCGGCAATCTGGCTGCGCCCCTCGGGCGCAAGATCCGCCGAAGCCGGTTCAAAGAGCACCTCGGATGAAAACACAAACCGGTCGCCCACGACGCGCACGCCCTCGCGGCCTTCCAGAACCTTGCTGAGGCGGGCAAAGAATTCCGACCGGTATTGCGCAAGTTCCTTGGTTTCCTCCTTCAGCGCCGCAGCCTCGGCTTCCAGCCTGATCCGCTCCGCCTCCTCAAGCTCTGCCCGGCGTTTCTGTTCCGCCGCAACCTGAGCAAGCGCGGAGTTGAGCCGCGTGCCCAAAGCCTCGATCTGCACCTTGGCTTCGGCATCGCGGGCGTCGGACGCATCCATCAGGTCCTGCAATGCGCCAAGCTGGCCGCGCAGCGCGACGATCTGCTCGTTCAAGAGCGCCACCTTGCGCGCCGCCTCGGCCGAGGCCGCCTGTTCCTTGGCCAGCTCTTCGTTAGCGGTGTCGAGAAGCACCTTCTGCCGCTCGGCCTCGCTCAGTTCTTCCCCGGCACGCGCATTGGCTGCCGCCAGCAGCGTCAGCGTCTCTTCGGCGCGACGACGCTGTTCTTCCAGCGCCAGCGTCATAGCGGTCAGCTCATCCTCGGCGCCCTGAAGCTTTTCGCGCAAGGCGGCGGCGGCGGCGGCCTCGGTCAGACGCGCGGCCTCTGCCTCGGACAGCTTCTCCGCTGCGTCCTCGCCTTGTGCTTTCAGATCCGCCACCAGCGCGTCCAGGGCTTCCCTCCGCGCGGCTGCAAGGCGAGCGGCCTCGGCCTGGGCGTCGATCTCGGACCGCGCCTTGGCAATGGCAAGATTCAGCGCGTCCCGCTCGGATTCCAGTGAATCGCGCTCGGACGAGAGGGCATCGCGCTCGGCGGTCAGCGCCTCTGCCTCACCCCGCGCGGCATCGCGTTCACTGAGCAACGTCGCAACCTGCGCTTCGAACGAGGTGATCCGAGCCGAGGCTTCGGATAGCTGGCTGTCCCGCTCTTCGACCTGCCGGGTCAGCGTGGCGATCAGCGCCGATTGCCGGTCCGCCTCGGCGCGGGTGGTGTCGAGATCGGCGATAAGCCCGGCAACCTCACCCTCCAGCGCCGTAGACCGGTCTCGTTCCAGCCCGAGCGCATCGGCCAGCCCGGCCACCTGCTGGGCCAGATCGGCAAGTTCGTCATCCTGATTGTCGATGGTCTCGCGTAATGTGAACTGCACGATCATGAAGATCGTCAGCACAAACATCAGCACCATCAGAAGCGCGGTCATCGCGTCGACGAAGCCGGGCCAGATATTGCCCGAGAACCGCTGTCCGCCGCGCCCGTTGGTCAGCGCCATGGGTCAGCCCCCCCGGGCGTCGGTCCGCCCAAGCGCCCGCACGGCGCGGGTCAGTTCGGCAAGATCACCGCGCAGATCGGCCATGCTTTCCTGCCGCCCCGCCGCGACCTCTTCGAGCAGTTTCAGAAGCTGCACGTCGATCGAGCGCAGCCGCATCCGGCTTTCGGCCTCTCCGCCGCCGGATACGCCGCCGGCGTTTTCGTCCTCG
>JBNKFC010000405.1:0-9875 GCA_050289105.1 Paracoccaceae bacterium
CAGGAGAGTGCGACGCTTGGCGAGGTGGCGCAGGGTGTGACTCTCCGCCGGGTCGAGGACGGCTTCCTGCGGTCGCGCGGTCTTGGGGCAAAGCTGGTGCCGCCCCTGTCGCTGGTCGCCGACCGGACCGGCATCTACTACGATCCTTCGCGCGGCAGTGACCTCGAACGGCTGATCGAGGCCGGACCGCCGCCGGGCGGCGAGGTGCGGGCCGAACGGCTGATCGGGCGGCTGGTGCGGGCGGGGCTGACGAAATACAACCTAGACGCCGAAGCCCTGCCGGAATTGCCGAAAGGCCACAGGATCCTCGTGCCGGGGCAGGTCGAGGACGACGCCTCCATCCGCCTCGGTGCCGGTCGCGAGCACACCAATCTGGCGCTGCTGGAACGGGTCCGCACGGAAAACCCTGCGGCCGTGGTGATCTACAAGCCCCATCCGGACGTCGAAGCAGGCCTGCGCAAGGGCGCGGTGGCCGAGGCCGAGGCGCTGGTCTTCGCCGACCGCATCGTGAGGGGGGTGAGCCCGGCCGACCTCATCGAACATACCGACGAGGTTTGGACGATCACGTCAGCGCTTGGTTTCGAGGCGCTCTTGCGCGGCAAGCCGGTGACCTGCCTCGGCATGCCTTTCTATGCCGGCTGGGGATTGACCCGCGATCTCTTCACCGAGCCCGACCGGCGCAAGGCGCGTCCGACCCTGGCCGCGCTCGCCCATGCTGCCCTTATCGCCTATCCGCGCTACGTCGATCCGGTGAGCGGCCTGCCCTGCCCCGCCGAGGTAATCGTCGATCGGTTGGCGCGGCACGAAATACCACTGCCGGGACGCGGGAACCGGATCCTGTCGAAGCTTCAGGGACTGTTCGCCAGCCAGGCCCGGCTTTGGCGCTGATCTAAGATGGCCGCGTTTTCACACAATCGGACCGACCGGTCAGTCCCGGACCCAAAGCGTGAAGGTGTCGGCACCCACGGTCTCGCATTGCGCCAGCCGGAAGCGTTGCGCATCGGTCAGGACTGAAAGCCCCAGGTCGCCAACGGCCGGGCGGCCATCCGCACCAAGCGCGAGTCCCGCCCCGAAGACCGCAACCTCATCGACAAGGCGTGCATCGAGAAATGCCGCCGCAAGCTGGCCGCCCCCCTCGCAGAGGACCCGTGTCAGGCCGGCAGCGCCGAGTGCTGACAGCATCGCCTTCGGATTTAGCCCGCCTGCCGCCTCGGCGACCTTGATCAAACGCGCGCCGGCTTCCGTCCATTCCGAACGCGCTCCGGCCGGTGCGGACGGGCCGTGGATAAGCCAGACCGGCACATCCCGCGCGGTTTGGCCGAGCATGCCCTCGACCGGCAGGTCGAGACTGCGCGCCGCGACGATCCGGACCGGCTGATGCGCGACGCCGAGACCGCGAACCGTCAGTGACGGATCGTCGGCGCGGGCAGTGCCGGCACCCACCAGCACCGCGTCGTGGCTGGCCCGCATCGCGTGGACCCGCGCCCGCGCCTCGGGCCCGGTGATCCAGCGGCTTTCACCGGAGGCCGTCGCGATCCTCCCGTCGATGCTCATCGCGAGCTTCAGCGTGACCATCGGCCGGCCTTGCGAGACACGGGTGAGGAAGCCGCGCTGAAGCGCCTCGGCTTCGGCGCCGAGCACCCCCTCGGTCACCTCAAGGCCTGCCGCGCGCAGGATCGCATGGCCTTGCCCCGCGACGCGCGGATCGGGGTCCTGCAGCGCGGTCACCACCCTGACGACGCCTGCGGCGACGAGCGCCTCGGCGCAGGGCGGCGTCTGTCCGTGATGCGCGCAGGGTTCAAGCGTGACATAGGCCGTGGCGCCGCGCGCGGCCGCACCGGCCCCCGCAAGCGCCACCGTCTCGGCATGGGGTCGACCGCCGAGTTGCGTAAATCCCCGGCCGACGATCCTGCCGTCCTTGACGATGACGCAACCGACGGCCGGATTGGGCCATACCCGGCCAAGCCCACGCCGGGCTAGACCAAGGGCGTGGGCCATGTGGCGGCGGTCGTCTTCCGCCGTCACTCGTCCGCCGCGCCCGCGGGGCGCAGTTCGGAGACGAATTTGTCGAAGTCGTCGGCCGCCTGGAAGTTCTTGTAGACGCTGGCGAAACGCACATAGGCGACGGTGTCGATCCGGGCCAGCGTCTCCATCACGATCTCACCGATGGTCTTGGAGGGAATATCGGTCTCGCCCAGGCTTTCCAGCCGCCGCACGATGCCCGAGATCATCTGGTCGATGCGCTCCGGCTCGATCGGGCGCTTCTGCATCGCGATGCGGATCGAGCGTTCCAGCTTGTCGCGGTCGAAATCCTCACGTTTGCCCGAAGACTTGATGACGACGAGGTCGCGAAGCTGGACCCTTTCGTAGGTCGTGAAGCGCCCGCCGCAGGCCGGGCAGAAGCGCCGGCGCCGGATTGCCACATGATCCTCGGCGGGTCGCGAGTCCTTCACCTGCGTATCGGCATTTCCGCAAAACGGGCAACGCATTCCTTATCCCTCGGTCCTGTATTCGGATGATCCACAGGCACTATAGGGCCACCTCTAGGGTTTGGGTAGGGGGCAATTGGCGCCACCAGATAACGCAGTCCGCATCCGGGGAAAACGGCGGCCATCTTCCCCCTGACCGGCATCCGGAAATCCGCGATGATGCGGACCGTCTGCCCGGGGCGATCGCAGAAGATCCCGGCAGGCGAACCGCCTTCACGGACATCCCGAACGGCTGCCCCCGCGTGCGTGGCGCCATACGGGATCGCATGTGTCACCACGGGGTGGTTCTGGGGCGTCCGGATCGCTCGCAAAGGTGGGGATCCTGACCTTGCCGGGCACCGGGCGCCCCGCCCGTGAATTCACGGCCGCAAGGCGCGGTAAAGCGTCCAGCCCGGGCCGGAGCCGACCGTCGCCGCCCCTTGCACCGGAGCGGCAGTCGCGTCTGACCGATGGCAGAGAACCACCATGTCAAATCCCGACGCGATCATGGCGCTCACCTGTGCCGCGCCGGCAAGGTCGGGCTCGGCAGCCTCGCGCTGGTCATAGGCCGCCATCGCCTCGGCGAGCGGTCCGACGATCATCAGAGGCTGTTGCGTCGGATTGGCAAAGGTCGGAACAGCGATGCCGCGATCGAGACCGAGCAGGAAGGAGAGCGGCTTGCAACTGCGCCGTTCATCGCGGCTCTGAACATCCGCATCAAAGGCTGCGGCGCCAAGGCCACCCGGCGGCAGGGTTTCGGCAACATCGAGGAAGCGCACGTAACTTTCCCGCTCGTGCGCCCAGCCGAGGGTGACCATGAGGAGATGCAGCGGCAAGAGCGCGATCAACGCCCGCGACACCTGCGCCGCGCGCGGGTCACGCGGCGTCTGCGACAGCCCGGCGGCAAGCATCGCCAGCAGGCAAAGCGGCAGCCGCTCCGCAAGGTGGCCCACCCCGAACAGGTTCGGCGGCGCCACGAACACGAGAAGGACGAGGATGATCGACGCAAGCTTGAGCCGACGGTCGAGGCGGAGCCGGCCCGTCGCCAGACCGACGCCGATGAGGCCCCAGAGCATCGCACCGAAAAGCCTGTCCGCGACCGGCCAGTTCGTTTCGGCCACCCGCAGGGCGGCATCCGCCCGGATCCAGGCTTCATCGAGGAGCCGGGCGGCAAGGCTGCCCTCTTTCAGATGGGTTGCCAGGTTGGCAAAGGCATCGGTGACGCGGCCGGCGCCCTGCGCCGTATCGCTTGCAAGGAATAGAAGCACTGGCACGACCGCAACACCGAGAAGCCGCGAAGCGCGCCGCGTCAGAAGCCGCCAGTCGAGCCGACCGTCCGGGGCGGCGTCCATGACCTCTACCGCGAAGAGAAGGAGCCCCCATAGGGCGAAGACCAGACCATGGGTGAGGAAGATCGCGATGCCCATGGCCACCGCGATCAAGAACTGGCGCCGGGGCGCTGCGCGGCTCGCGATCCAAAGACCGAGCCCCGCGAATGCGAGGCCGAGCCCGAGGAGGAAGTTCGAAAAGCCCCATCCGAGAATGAAGTTGTGCGCGAGGATCCCTGCAAGCGCGACGGACAGTGCCGAGGTCCGGCCATGAATGCTTCTCGCCAGCACCAGGACGCCGGCGAAGGGTGCGATGATGACGAGGAGGGCGACGAGTTGGGCTGCCACCAGCGCGGGAAGGACGCTGAAAAGCCCGGCTCCAATGACGTCGAGCCCGAGATTGGGCAGGAGCTTCCACGCCGACCGGTAGTTTTCGGCAAGGACCGGGTCGCGCCCGGCATCGGCCAGGACTTCATATCGCACGGCATGGGCATAGAAATCGACGAGTGGCAGGACTGGCGTCATGAGCGCCGGGGCAATGCACAAACCCGCAATGATCCAGGGCCGCAACCCAGCCTTCGAAACGCCAGCAATCGTGGCAACAGCAGCGTTGCTTCTCACCCTCGTCACCCCATAATCTCCACTTCCCGGAGTCAGCCTGTAGCAACCGGGGCGGCTTGCCAAGTCGAACGCATGAGCCAACTCCCCGAAATGACGTGGAAATCGGGAAAATTGCCTGAATATCCGCGGTTTGTTGCCAGACCGATGCAAAGACGGGCGGTTTTCCGCACATGACACCTTGCCGGCGTCAGCGTCCCCGGCCTCCGCGAAGCCGGTGATAGATCCGCCGCGCGTCCTGGTAGAGGACGTTCCGGCGCGGAAACTCCGTACGCCGCGACTTGCGGTCGAAGACGGTGAACTCGACGGTCTGCTTCCAGTCGAGCGCGGCGATGCGATCGTAATGCAGGCCGAGTTTCCAGACGAGATAGGGGAATGAGATCTGGTCGCGGCGGGAATGGCGCAGGACCTGTTCGAACCAGCGCTCTCCGAAGCGGGCAAGGGCCGGGTCGTGGTGACGGCGCACGATGAAGTGGCCCTCGATCAACCCGAAATTTTCGGGCATGCCCTCCGCGCGGTAGGCCCTCTCGCGGCCCTTCAGCACCCGGTAGTCGTCGAGACCGTTTTCCCAGCAGGCCTGCAGTTCCTGATAGACGCAGTCGCGGCGGAAATGCGGGAAGGCGAAGAAGGCCGCGTCCGACTGGGCAAGCAGAACAGCGAGGATTTCGCCCGGATCGCGTTTCAGACGCGACTTGTTGTCGATCCAGATCGACCAGTCCGCGTCCGGGAAATATCGGTGCGGCATCAGTTTCGCCCGGCGCGAGGCGCGGGCCGGATCGAGACCGTCGAGCGGGTCGTGGACCACCTCTACCCCGGGCAGGGTCAGGTCCGGCTGGTCGGTGAAAAGAACGCGCCGGCAGGTTTCGAAGCCGCCGAAGACCTCTGGGTTCAGCGGGTCGGCCGTTCCGTAGTGGGCGGAGTAAAGGACCAAGCTCATGTCGTCGAGTATAGAGCGGCCATGCAACTTGGAAAGCGCGATCTCACCGCAGACTGACAGGCAAGAGCCGGTCTAACAGACTGAAATCACGCCATTTAGAATCACAGCGCTGCTGAGCCTTACGGTTTCTTCTTACTGGTCAAAGAGCAAACTCAGGGGCGTTTCCGGACCATTTCGCAAAGCGATTGCGCATGTCCAACGGTCAGACCCGCGCCTTCGGCCCCGAGAACCGCGAGTCCGGTGGAACTCGCCGCCTCCTCGGCCCGCAGCGTGAAGCGGATCGCCTCGCCCGAGCGGCGGGGCGGCTCCGAAGCACGGTAGATCAATGCGGTCGGCGAAAGGTGCAGCTTGCGGATCGCGTAGTCTCCGGCCGCGCACCAGAAATCGGCGGGCCCGGACTTTCCGCGCCATGGAACGGTGAAGGCGTCCGCCCCCTCGGGCTGAACGGTCAGGCCGTTCTGGGCGATGAAGGCCGATGCCGGCGAGGCGAGGGTTAGAGCAACAAGAGCGGCGACGAGACGCATGGGGGCGATCCTTTCGGAAGAGGATGCCCCTCATATAAGGAAGAGCCAGACGCGATCCTACCGGGCCGCGAACATTTTTCGGACCGTCCGGCGCCGCCATTTCAAATGCGATGCGTACGAACGTCCCTTCGGTCACCCAATTTGGGGGCAAGGAAAGCCGAATGGGAAGTCGCGGCCCTGCCGATCGCTCGTCAGCTGGGTCAGGCAAGTGCCACCGCGAAGACAACCAAGAACAGAACCAAATGAAACCCGACCAAGCCGGCCCCCAGCCAATGCCTGGTTCTTGCGAACGCGCTCGGCCCTTTGCGGAGGTAGAGGTGGTGGGTGAAGATGGTCGCGGCGAGGGATGACAGGATCGCGCTGAACGTGAGCAAGGAGATCTGATCGACCAGACCGAAGGTCGCGTCAAAGCCGATCGCGTCCTCCAGACGGTAGCGGTTGAACACGGCGGCAAAGATCGAACCGGTGGTCATGCCCAGCCGGACGCCGAATTCCTTGGCAGGAACGGCAAGGGACAACACTGCGATGATGAAACCGACAATGAAGCCGGTGAACTTCTCGACCAGAAGCAGCGAACGATTGCGCGCGACGTCGATTGTCACGGCAAAACGCGAAAACGTTGGCCTTTCCGTGCGATACCCGAACGTGGTCTCATAGAGCGCATCAAAGGCCCGAACATTCAGGTCTTCGATGTGCCAACCCGGAATCGAAACGAGATCGGAAACACGCGAGTTCTCGCTGTCGGGCTTGAAGACGAGCTCGGAGCGGTCGTCCACCGTCTCAAAGATCAGACGGAGCGATTGGCGGTCAAACGGATAGTTCGAGACATCGAAAATCTGGTCCACGACCGCGTTAACTTCGACGGCCGCATAGCTGCCGCCCGTGGGCAGGGTTTTGTCGACGATCACCCTGGTGGTGGATGAGCGGGCAAAGACTTCCAGTTCGCTGCTGGGGTCGAACCTGCCTTCCGGGTCCAAGAACCAGAGGTACAAGGTCAGGCGGAAACTGCCATCGGCCGGGTTGAGGCCGGAAACCGACGTCACGAACGCGCCGGTCTGGATTTCCCGGGCAGCGGCATCGGCAGGCCCTGCCAACATCTGTACCGCCCCCGCAAGGACGGCAGTAATCAAGACAAGGTTGCGGATGAAAAGGGCGGCATGTCGCAGGAGGATGATTCCTTTCGGACGCGGCGACGCTCTACATCAAAGTGCTGTTCGCGACTGGACTGATTGGCAAGTTTCCAGCGGCGCGGCGATGGGTCAAGACTGAAAAGGCGCCCCGCAGGGCGCCTTCTTCTCACTGATCCAGGAAGCTCCGGAGCTTTCGGCTCCGGCTCGGGTGTTTCAACTTCCTGAGCGCCTTCGCCTCGATCTGGCGGATCCGTTCGCGCGTCACGCTAAACTGCTGGCCAACTTCCTCAAGCGTGTGGTCGGTGTTCATGCCAATGCCGAAGCGCATGCGCAGGACCCGCTCCTCGCGCGGTGTCAGCGAGGCCAGCACGCGGGTCGTGGTTTCCTTCAGGTTCTCCTGAATGGCGCTGTCCAAGGGCAGGATCGCGTTCTTGTCCTCGATGAAATCGCCAAGCTGGCTGTCCTCCTCGTCGCCGATGGGCGTTTCGAGAGAAATCGGCTCCTTGGCGATCTTCATCACCTTGCGGACCTTTTCGAGCGGCATCTGCAGCTTTTCGGCCAGTTCCTCGGGCGTCGGTTCGCGGCCGATCTCGTGCAGCATCTGGCGACCGGTGCGCACAAGCTTGTTGATCGTCTCGATCATGTGGACCGGGATGCGGATCGTGCGGGCCTGATCGGCGATGGAGCGGGTGATCGCCTGACGGATCCACCATGTCGCGTAGGTCGAGAACTTGTAGCCGCGGCGATACTCGAACTTGTCGACGGCCTTCATCAGGCCAATGTTGCCTTCCTGAATGAGATCAAGGAATTGCAGGCCGCGGTTCGTGTATTTCTTGGCGATGGAGATGACGAGGCGGAGGTTCGCTTCGACCATTTCCTTCTTCGCCTGCCGCGCTTCTTTCTCGCCCTTCTGGACCTGGTTCACGATGCGGCGGAATTCCGAGATGTCGACGCCGACATATTGGCCGACTGGGCCATCTCGGCGCGCAGGTCCTCGACCTTGTCCTGGGACTTCTCGATCAGCGTCTGCCAGCCGCGCCCCGATTTCTCGGCCATGCGGTCAAGCCAGGTCGGGTCGAGTTCGTAGCCGCGGTATTCGTCGATGAATTCGCGCCGGTTGATGCGGGCCTGGTCGGCGAGCTTCACCATGTTCGAGTCGATAGACATGATCTTGCGGTTGATGCCGTAAAGCTGGTCGATCAGCGCCTCGATCCGGTTGTTGTGCAGATGCAGCTCATTGACGAGCGTCACGATCTCGGACCGCAGCTTCTGATAGGCCGTCTCGTCGGCGATGGAGAAGGTGCCGTCCTCGTTCAGCGTCGCGGACATCCGCAGGTCCTGCATCTCGGCGAGCTTGGTGTAGTCGCGGGCGATGATCTCGAGCATTTCGAGGACGCGCGGCTTCAGCGCCGCTTCCATCGCGGCGAGCGACATGTTGGAGGCTTCGTCGTCCTCATCCTCGTCGTCGACCGAGGCGATGGGGTTGCCGTCGGCGTCGAGTTCCGGCTCGCTCTCCTCGGACTTGCGGGCGGATCCGGCATCGGTGCCCTCGACCACCGGCTCATCCTGCTCGCCGTCTTCATCCAGCGAGCGGCCGAAGGTCGTCTCAAGGTCGATGACGTCGCGTAGAAGGATGTCTTCGTTCAGGAGCTCGTCGCGCCAGATCGTGATGGCCTGGAAGGTCAGCGGGCTTTCGCAGAGCCCGGCAATCATCGTGTTGCGGCCGGCCTCGATCCGCTTGGCGATGGCGATCTCGCCCTCGCGCGACAGAAGTTCGACCGTGCCCATTTCGCGAAGGTACATCCGCACCGGATCGTCGGTGCGGTCGAGCGTCTCGCCCGACGAGGTGGCGATGGCCACCTCGCGCGAGGTCGAAACCTCGACGACGGCACTGGAGGTGTCGGACTCCTCGGCCTCGTCTTCTTCGATAACGTTGATGCCCATTTCCGAGAGCATCGACATCACGTCCTCGATCTGCTCAGAGGAAACCTGTTCGGGCGGAAGCACCTGATTGAGCTGCTCGTAGGTGATGTAGCCGCGCTCGCGCGCGTCCGCGATCATCTTCTTGACCGCGGCCTGCGACATGTCGAGCGTGTGCTCGTTGTCGTCGGTGTCGGTCTTTTGCTCGTCGGTGTCCTTGGCGGCCATCGGGGTTCCTTCAGGTGGTGGCGAATCGCGGGGGATGCGAATCGGTTCCGGTTATGTAGCGAATCACGCGCACGAATCACAGGGGCGGCGGTTCGGCGCGCGGCCCGTTCACTGTTTCTTCTTCTCCCAGACGGCGGCGTCGATGAGGCGCTGAAGCCCCGCCGAAAGCGCGCCGCGGTCCTCGCCCATGTCGCTGTCGTCGTCGAGCTTCGACCGTTCGGCCCGATGCCGGGCTTCGGCGGCCTGACCGAGGCGCCAGGTCAGACCCTCGTCGACAAGGCCGGTCAGGTCTTCCATCGCGTCGGCGATCTCGGCCACCGCACCGCGCCGCGCTTCGAGCTTGGCAAGTTCCTCAGCAAGGCACATCGTCGCGAAGTCGTCATCGGCGGCATTGCGGACGGGTGGCGCGATCTGCACATGGGCGAGGCTCATCAGCTTTTCAAGCTCGGCCCCCGCTGTCGCTGCGACTTTGTCGGCGAGATCGTCGGCAGCGCCGTCATGGGCGGCGGCAAGCAGGGCGTGACGCAGACGCTCGTGGCCGGCATCGCGCATCTCGACCGTCTCAAGCTGGCTTTCGAAGCGGGCCACGCAGGCGGGATGGGCAATCGCGATGGCGAGGATCATCGCCTCGCGCAGGTAATCCTCCACCTCGCCCCCCGATGCGGCCGCGAGGAGCGAGGCGCGGGTCGCGGGCAGTGGTTCGGCGGGTGCGGCCTTCCACT
>JBNKFC010000406.1:0-1583 GCA_050289105.1 Paracoccaceae bacterium
GAGTTTCGCCACGCGCTCATAGGCCCTGAGCCCCGCCTCGAGCGCCGGTTTCGCGGGCGCAAAGGCGGGCGGATCGCAGACGACGAGGTCGAAGACGGCGCCCTCCTCCGCCAGCGCCTCCATGACCGCGAAGGCGTCGCCCTTGCGAGTGGCGAAGCGCTCCGCCCAGCCCGAGGCGTTCGCCCCCGCGCTCGCAAGGTCAAGGGCCGCGGCGGAGGCGTCCACGGCAAGGGCGCGTTCCGCCCCGCCCCCGAGCGCCGCGAGGGAAAAGCCCCCCACATGCGAAAAGACGTCGAGCACCCGCGCCCCCTTCGCAAGCCCCGACGCGAAGGCGTGGTTCGGGCGCTGGTCGAAGAACAGCCCGGTCTTCTGCCCCCCGAAAAGGTCCGCCATGTAGGTCGCCCCGTTCATAGGGACCGGGACCGGGCCATCGAGCGATCCTGACAGAACCAGCGTCTCCTCCTCCAGCCCTTCGAGGCCCCGCGCCCGGCCGGTGCCGTTCTTGACGATGGTCGTGACGCCTGTCACTTCGACCAGCGCCGCCGCCAGGTCGTCGATCATCGCCTCGGCCCAGGCGGCGTTGGGCTGGATCACCGCCGCCGCACCGAAGCGGTCGATGATGATACCGGGCAGCCCGTCGGCCTCGGCATGGACCAGCCGGTAGAACGGCGCATCGTAGAGCCGCTCGCGCAGCGAGAACGCCCGCGCGATACGGGCCGCGATCCAGCCGCGGTCGATGATCGCCTCGGCGTCGCGGTCGAGCATCCGCGCGATGATCTTCGATTTGGGATTGACTGTGACGGTCCCGAGCAACCGCCGTTCGGCATCCTCGAGCCGGGCGATGGCGCCGGGAACGAGCGCCTGCGTGCGCCGGTCGGTCACCAGTTCATCGGCATAAACCCAAGGGAAACCGTGTCGGATCGCCCGAGCCTCGGCCTTGGGCCGCAAGCGAACGGTGGGATAGTCATGGGCATCGGTCATTGCGCGGATCCGTCAAGGAGGGGTCCCTTCCCTCTAATGCGGGCGCGGTCGCAGCGAAAGGCCATTGGGCCATAAAAGCGACGGCCCCGGCGTTGTCGCCGGGGCCGTTTGTCGAACCGGGTGGGCTCAGTGGGCCGGACGGGTCTGCAGGTGCAGCCGCGCCCAGAACCGTTTGACGCCACGACCAATCCCGCGCAGCATCTCGGACATCGCCTCGGAGCGCATCGCTTGAGCGCGCAGAATGGCCGCGTTGAGATCGACCGAGGACGGCATTTCGGTCTTGATTTGGGAGGCCATGTCAGGCTCCTTTGTTTTCGCTATCATCACGACGACAGTTAGGTAGTGCTGCACCGCAGCGCCATGCATAGTTGCGAAACCCCGCCATGTGCGCAGAACATGCCTAAGCCGAGGCGGTTCAGGGATTTACGGTTGTTAGCGCTAACAATTCATGCTAGGGGGCGCGCATCCGCCCCCGCATCCGCACCACGACCGCCGAGGAGAGAACGCAATGCCCGTCAAACCCCGCCTCGCAGACATCACCGACCGCATCCGCTCCCGCTCTGCCGATAGCCGCGCGGGCTATCTCGACCGGATCCGGCGCG
>JBNKFC010000407.1:0-23232 GCA_050289105.1 Paracoccaceae bacterium
CCTTCGCGCCTCGTGGCAGGTCGAGCGCCTTGAGCGCGAGGAAGAGGGCGGCCGAGCAGGACGAGACCGCGAGCGCATACCGCACGCCCATGTGCTCGGTGAATTCCGCCTCTAGCCGCGCCACCGGCGCGCCTTCGGGCGCAGTGTAGCGGAAGAGATCGCCCGAGGCGAGCAGACGCTCGATCTCGGCCCGGGCGGCTTCGGGGATGGGTTCCGCATCGTAGACGTTGGGCGCGGCCTGCGGCATCGCCCCTTTGGCCAGAGCGTTCGTTGACATCCGGTTCATCCCCATTGATCCGCCTCGCCCT
The DNA here is from genome assembly GCA_050289105.1 of Paracoccaceae bacterium. GTDB lineage: Bacteria > Pseudomonadota > Alphaproteobacteria > Rhodobacterales > Rhodobacteraceae > Albidovulum. The sequence goes on from JBNKFC010000407.1 coordinate 309, forward strand.
AGACCTAGTTGACCTGTTGCGGGGTTTCTACCCCGCTTCTCGTATCAACAGAATGACAGGCCGGAATGCGCCGGGCGGCCGGTCAGACGTTCAGAAGCAGATGCTCGCGCTCCCACGGGCTGATGACTTGCAGGAATTCCTTGTATTCGTTGCGTTTCACCGCCTCGTAGATGTCGCAGAATTCCGGGGTCAGTGCCTCGCGCACCGGCGCGCAGTCCGAGAAGAGATCGAGCGCGTCGCCAAGCGTCGTCGGCAATTCGTCGGCGTTGATATAGGCGTTGCCCTTGTTCTCCGGGCGCGGCTGCTTCTTCTCGATCAGGCCGAGATAGCCGCAGACCAGCGTCGCGACGATGCCGAGATAGGGGTTGCAGTCCATCCCCGGCAAACGGTTTTCCAGACGCCGCGCCTTGGGGTCCGAGATCGGAACGCGCAGGCCGGTCGTGCGGTTGTCGCGGCCCCATTCTAGGTTGATGGGCGCGGCGAAGTCCGGGACGTAACGGCGGTAGGAGTTCACGTAGGGCGCCATCAGGGCGACGACAGCGGGCAGGTAGTTCTGCATCCCGGCGATGAAATGCATGAATTCCGGGGTCTCGCGCCCTTTCTTGTCCGAGAAGATGTTCTCGCCTGTCTTGATGTCCACCACCGACTGGTGGATGTGCATCGCGGAGCCCGGCTCGCCCTCGATCGGCTTGGCCATGAAGGTGGCGAAGCAGTCGTGGCGGAGGGCCGCCTCGCGGATCAGGCGCTTGAAGTAGAAGACCTCGTCGGCGAGCGTCACCGGGTCGCCGTGGCTGAGGTTGAGCTCGACCTGGCCGGCGCCACCTTCCTGCACGATGCCGTCGATCTCGAAGCCCTGGGCTTCGGCGAAATCGTAGATGTCGTCGATGACACGGCCGTATTCATCGACGGCCGACATCGAATAAGCCTGGTTCGCCATCATCCGGCGTCCAGAGCGGCCGACCGGCGGGATGATTGGCTGATTGGCGTCGAGGTTGCGGGCGACGATGTAGAATTCCATTTCGGGCGCGACGATCGGGCTCCAGCCCTTTTCGGCGTAAAGCGCGACCATGCGCTTCAGCACGTTCCGCGGCGCCATCGCGACGGGATTGCCGGCCTGATCGTTGACGTCATGGATGACTTGAAGTGCGGCGTCCGAGGACCACGGCACCGCCGTCGCGGTCGTGAAGTCGGGCACCAGCACCATGTCGGGTTCGGTGAATTCGCTTTCGTCCGGCATGTCGGCATAGTCGCCGGTGATGGTCTGCGCAAAGATCGAATTCGGCAGGTGGAAAAATTTCTGTTTGCCGAATTTCGAGGCCGGCATCGCCTTGCCCTTGGCCACGCCCGCAAGGTCGGCGACGAGGCATTCGACCTCGTCCAGCCGACGTCCGGCGATGTATTCCTGGGCGGCTTCGGGCAGTTTCTGGGTCCAGTCGGACATAAGATCACACTGTTTTTCAGTTACGGGTTTGCTTGAAGAAATCCGCGATCCGGTCGGCGATCGCGACAGACGAATTGTCAGGCGTAAAGCGGGCGCGGGCAGCGGCCATGGTCTCTTCCGGGACGAGCCCCTTGCCGCGTGTCGTCATCAGGCCTTCGATGAAGTCGTTTCCGTATTCCGGATGGGCTTGAACGGTAAAGGCGCGGTCATCGTAAAGAAGCGCCGCATATTCGCAGAAGGGATGGGTGCCAACCGTCTCGGCCGTGTCCGGTTTTTCCACGACCTGATCCTGATGCCAGGCATTCAATGTCACCGGCCTGCCTCCGAAATCGTAATCCTGAGGCCCAACCGCCCAGCCGCCCTTGAACTTCTCGACCTTCCCGCCGAGCGCTTGGGCGATGATCTGGTGGCCAAAGCAGATGCCGACCATCGGCACTTTTTCCGCATAGGCCTTGCGAATGAACTCTTCGAGCGGCTTGATGAAGGGGTGATCCTCATAGGCGCCGTGGCGCGAGCCGGTGATCAGCCATCCGTCGCAGTCATGAACGCCTTCGGGAAATTCCATCGCTTCGACGTGGTAGACTTTGAAATCCAGGCCGCGCCCGGCAAGAAGCCGGATGAACATGTCGGGATAGTCGCCCATCTCGTCCCTGAGGACGTCGGGCGCCTGGCCGGTCTGAAGGATGCCGATGAGCATGGATGTCTCGTGGTCCGGTTGCTGTGAAGGTAACGTCGTGCCATTCCCCCGCGCAAGGCAAATGGCAGGCCGCGGTCAGACGGTGTCGAGATAGACCTCGGTCTTTTCCTCGGGGGACAGTTCTTCCATGTAACGGAGCTCCTGCCGCTTGGTCATGACGAAGTTGCGGATCAGCTCCTTCGGGAAGATCTGGGCGACGATCTCGCTCTTCTCGAAGACGTCGATCGCTTCCTTCCAGCTGTCGGGCAGCAAGGGCAGGTCGAGGGCGTAGGCATTGCCGGTGATAGGCGCCGGCGGGGTCATCTTGCCCTCGATCCCGATCAGCGCCGCGCCGAGGATCGCGGCGAGCATCAGGTAGGGGTTCACGTCGCCGCCTGCGACCCGGTGCTCGATCCGCCGCGCCGCCGGATTGCCCGAGGGGATGCGGATCGCCGAGGTGCGGTTCTCGTAAGCCCAGCAGATCTGGTTCGGCGCGTGGGCTTCGGGGATCAGACGCTCGAAGCTGTTGTCATGCGGCGCGAAGAGCAGCGTGCAGTCGTGCATCGCGGCAAGGCAGCCTGCGACGGCGTGTTTCAGCATGTCGGAACCTTCCGGCCCGCCATTGTCGAAGACGTTGTCGCCGTTCTTGTCGATGATCGAGAAATGGGTGTGCAGACCGTTGCCGGAATATTCCGGATACGGCTTCGCCATGAAGCTGGCGGCGAAGCCGTGCCGCCGCGCCATGCCCTTCAGGAGCATCTTGAAAAGCCAGGCGTCGTCGGCGGCGCGCAGCGCGTCGTCGCAATGCATCAGGTTGATCTCGAACTGGCCAAGGCCGGATTCCGAGATCGCCGTGTCGGCCGGGATGTCCATTGCCTCGCAGGCGTCGTAGAGATCGGTGAAGAAGGTGTCGAAGGCATCGAGGGCGCGGATCGACATGATCTCGGCGGCCTTGCGGCGCTTGCCGGAGCGGGGCGAGGGCGGGACTTGCAGCGTCTTGCCGCTGTCGTCGATGAGGAAGAATTCCAGTTCCATCGCGCAGACCGGGGTCAGCCCGTGTTCCTTGTAGCGCGCGAGGATGCGGGCGAGCGCATGGCGCGGGTCGCCTTCATAGGGCTTGCCGTTTTCGCGGAACATCCACAGCGGCAGGAGCGCCGAGGGGCTGTCGAGCCACGGCATCGGCAGGAAGCCGCGCTCGGTCGGTTTCAGCACGCCATCGACGTCGCCCGAGTCGAACACGAGCGGGCTGTCCTCGATATCCTCTCCCCAGATGTCGAGGTTCAGGACCGACATCGGGTAGCGGGTTCCGTTTTCAACGACTGCGTTGGCAAAACGCGTCGGCACCCTCTTGCCGCGTGGCTGACCGTTGAGGTCGGCGGCGGCCACACGGATCGTGCGCACCTCGGGGTGTTTTCTAAGCCAGTTCTTCATCATCTCACCTGGATGGCCGGAGCGCGAGTTCCGAAACCGCCATGGGCCGGGACCGCGAAGTCCGCCTGGCAGCATCGACCCATGCCCTTGGGCCTTAGCTGTTTATGATCAAATTGCGCGGGCGGTTCGGCCCACTTGGCCAAGTGCCCGGAATCAGGCCCTCATTCCGCCGGAAAAATTTGATCAAATAATGAATACTATCGGATGATCTGCGGACGCAAGCGAATTCTGCTGCGCCGATCCTTCGGGAGATGGCGGTTCAGGTGGCGGTTCACGACACCGGCAATGCCGATAATGGTCAGCGTGAGCAGGATGAAATAGACCGCGATCACCGGATAGGCGACGAAGGGGTTGAAGGTCTTGGCCGCGAAGTAGGTCGCGTAATAGAGCGCGTCGCCCTTCTGCTGGAAGGCCGGGAAGCCCGAGAAATAGACCAGCGTCGTCGCGTGGAAGAGGAAGATCGCCTCGTTCGTGTAGGCGGGCCAGGCGAGCCGCATCATCGTCGGCCACATGATCCGCCGGAATCGCGACCAGCCGGACATGCCGTATGCGTCGGCGGCCTCGATATCGCCCTTGGGGATGGAGCGGAGCGCGCCGTAGAAGATCTCGCCCGAATAGGCGGCGGTGTTGAGGAAGAGCACGATCAGCGCCCCGGCCCAGGCCTTCGAAAGCCAGGAGGTCGCCACCGTGATCGTCATGAACCCGAGCGGGATGTCGATACCGGCGCGGGGCAGGAGGACGAAGGTTTCATAGGCGAGGAAGAACTGAATGAAGAGCGGCGAGCCGCGGAAAACGAAGACGAACCATTCGGCAGGCTTGCGGAACCAGGGGTTGGCGCTGGCCTTCGCGACTGCCACGGCATTGGCAAGGAAGAACCCGAAGAACAGCGCCAGGACGCCGTAATAGAGGTTCCAGATCAACCCCGACCCGATCAGCGTCACATGCTCGCACAGCGTCATCTCGCCCTTGGGCAGGAGACGCTCGCCGATTCCGATCGAGCGCAGCGCGTAGTCGGCGATTGTCTGCGTGCAGCTCATCGCGCGGCCTTTCTCTGCATCTCGCCCGCCAAGGTCGCCTGACCATGGCTGAGCCGGGCCGTGAGCCGCCCGAGTACCTTTTCGGAAAGCTTGGTCATCAGGAGATAGAAGATCAGAAGCCCGAGGAAGTACCAGACCCGCCAGTCCGGATGCGGATAGTCGAAATGCGAGGTCTTGGAGCCGCCAAGCTCTCGCGCCCAGTAGACGATATCACGGACGCCGAGGAGGAAGAGCAGCGGCGTGGCCTTGATCAGGATCATCCAGAGGTTGGACAGGCCCGGCAGGGCATAGACCCACATCTGCGGCACGAGGATGCGCCAGAAGCTTTGGCGGTGGCTCATTCCATAGGCTTCTGCCGTCTCCAACTGCGCCCGTGGCACCGCCTGCATCGCGCCATAGATCACGTTGGCCGCGAAGGCGCCGAAGACGATCGCGAAGGCGAGGACGGCAAGCGCGAAGCCGTAGCTTTCATGGATCCATTGCGGGCTGGACGACAGCGGCAGCTTCGCCTCGGGGCAGACGACGAAATCGTTGCCTTGCCAGATCGGCTGGTTCCAGTCCGGGCATTTCGCCTTGTGACGCACGTACTCGAACGCCTGGTCGAGCGCGATGGGCACGAAAAGGAAGAAGATGATGTCCGGCACACCGCGCACCATCGCGGTATAGGCCTTGCCGATCAGGCTGACCGGCAGGATGTGCGACCGCGCCGCCATCGCGCCACCGAAGCCGAAGGCAAGGGCCGCGGGCGCGGTGATCAGCATCAGCAAAAGCACGACGCCGAAGGAGATGTAGAACAGGATGTGCTTGCCTGTCGTCAGGTAGCACAGGAGCCAAGTCAGCCCCTCGATCGCACTTGGGTCAGCGCAGCTACTGAACATCGTGAACGGTCTGCGCCGCAACCGCAGCGGCGATCAGAAGGGTCTTCATCCTCACTCTCCCTGTCGTCCGCCGGGCGGTTGGTTCCGCCCGTGATCGAGGCACCCGTCCGGCATCACTGATTGGCGGATGCGCGGTGTCGGGCAGGCGGGGCGGGCCGCTCGGGACCCGCCCTGCCAATCGTTCAGTAAGTGGCGGCGTCCTCGCCGAACCACTTCTTGATCATGGCGTTCAGCGACCCGTCCGCCTTCATCGCGGTGATGGCCGCGTTGAACTTGTCCTTCAGCTCGGTGTCGCTTTCGCGCAGGCCCATGCCGACGCCGCCGCCAAGCTGGATCTCCTCGCCGGCCCAAACGAATTCGCCGTTCGATTCCGCCAGGATCGGCGCGAGATAGTCCTTGTCGGCGAAGACCGCGTCAGCCTCGCCGTTGCGGACGGCGGCAATGGTCTCGTCCGGGGTCGGATATTCAAGAAGCGTCGCGCCGGATTCGGCAATGTAGCCCGCCTGAATCGTCGCCGTCTGCGCCGCGATCACGCCGCCCTTGAGGTCCGCATCGGCCGAAAGCGCCATGTAGGCCGAAGCCGCGGGCGGAATGTAGTCCTGGGTGAAGTCGATGACCTTGTCACGCTCGTCGGTGATCGACATGCCGGCGATGATCGTGTCGTAGTTGCCGGAGACGAGGTTCGGGATGATCGAATCCCATTCGTTCGTGACCCACTCGCAGGTCAGCTCGGCACGCTTGCAGAGCTCGTCGCCGAACTCACGCTCGAATCCGTCCACTTCGCCCTTGTCGTTGATGAAGTTGTACGGAGGGTAGGCGCCCTCGGTGCCCATGCGCACCGTCTGGGCGGCGGCAAGGCCTGCCGTCAGGGCCAGCGCGGCCACGGAAAGGATAAGTCTGTTCATAGGGTTACTCCCAGTCATAGTGAGCTGCTTTGATGGTCATGCCGCAACGGTCGCGCTCAGAAACTGTTGCAGGCGTTCGGTTTTGGGCTGACCGAAGAGCTGGTCCGGCGGACCCTCCTCTTCGATCTTGCCGAGATGCAGGAAGATAACATGATCGGAGACATCGGCCGCAAGCCGCATGTCATGGGTGACAAGAAGCATCGTCCGGCCTTCGTCGGCGAGCGCCTTGATCACCCTGACGACTTCCTGCTCAAGTTCGGGGTCGAGCGCCGAGGTCGGCTCGTCAAAGAGAAGCGCAGTCGGCTCCATGCAGAGCGCGCGGGCGATCGCCGCGCGCTGCTGCTGGCCGCCGGAAAGCTGGGCCGGGAAGGCATCGCACTTGTCGCCGATGCCGACCTTGTCGAGATACTTGCGCGCCGACGCCTCGACCTCGGCCCGGTCGCGCTTTAGAACCGTCAGCGGCGCCTCCATGACATTCTGCAAGATCGTCATGTGGGACCATAGGTTGAACTGCTGGAACACCATGGAAAGGTTGGTGCGGATGCGGATCACCTGCGCCTTGTCGGCCGGGTGGCGGTTCAGGCCTTCGCCGCGCCAGTGGACCTTCTCACCCTTGAAGATCACCTCGCCTTGCTGGCTGTCCTCCAACAGGTTGCAGCAGCGCAGGAGCGTGGATTTGCCGGAGCCGGATGACCCGATGAGCGAGACGACCTCGCCCCGATGCGCCGCGAGCGACACGCCCTTGAGCACTTCGAGCGGGCCGTACGCCTTGTGCAGGTCGCGGATTTCGATAACCGGCGTCTCGTTGTCTGACATGTTTTCCCATCCCCCGGACACTGAATAGGGCGGATATTTCGCCGATTTACAATGCGCTTTTTGTCAGCCCAACCGCGAATTACCCTGCGTAATGCTCAATTCACCGGCACATCTTGCGTGGGCGGTGGCGGCGTGGGCACCGCGAGATAGGCCGCTGCTTGTATCGGCACGAGGCCCACCAGCCCGAGCGCGTCCCTGTCTGCCGGCGAAAGCGCCGCGATGGCGGCGGCGGTGGCGCGGGCAAGAGGAGCGGTGTCGCGGCCCTTCGCGGTGATCAGCGGCAGGCCGGGCGTCGGATCGGTATGGCCGATCACGCGGAGCTGCGCCGCGAGCTCGGGCATATGCGCGACGATCAACCGCCAGGAGACCGCGTCGATCGCGGCGATGTCGGCGCGACCCTCGGCCACGGCGCGGGCGCTGTCGAGGTGGGCGCCGGTATGCCGCGTGTGGGTGAAGCGGAGGCCGTGCCTGGCCATCAGGTTCTGCGGCGCGGCCCAGCCCGACTGGCTGTCCTGACCGTTGAAGGCGAGCGTCCGGTCGATGAAATCCACGGCATCGCCGGGTTCGTCGGCGCGGGTGATCAGTTCCGAATAGTAATATCCCGGCGGCGCGTCGGGCAGGGCGTAGTCCGGCGTCGCGACCAGTTCGACCGCCCCATGAAGCCGCGTCCTGTAGGGCATGCCGCAGGTCTGTCCCAACATGAGTTCCGGGCTTTCCCAGATGTCCCAGAGGCTGCGGTCGCGGGTCAGCCGTTCGGGCGCGGCGACGCCTTCCCCGGCGAGCGCGTCGCGGATCAGCGACCACAGCCGGTCGTGTTCGGACCGGACCTGGGGCCAGTCATACATCGCGAGGCTGGCGATCATTTTTCCTTGGTCTCTGCGGATTGGCGGGCCAGCGCGCTGTCGCGGTCGCTGATGCCCAGAAGATCGGCGACAAGCCGGATGATGGCATCCTCTTCGGGGTCGCGCGCGCCGTCGGAGAGGGCGACGGCCCAGAGCGCCTGCATCAGGCTCATCCGGTCCTCATGCGGCACGGCGTCCTTCAGGGCGCGGGTGAAGCGGACGGTGTCGGGGGCCTCGGCCTCCAGCACCTCGGCCTCGGCGCGCAGCTTCGCGGCCTCGAAGGGAGACAAGCCGTAGCGGTTCACCAGCACCCGGTCGATGCGGCTGCGTTCGGGATCGGTATAATTCGCGTCGGCCCGGCCAAGGCGCACGAGCAGTGCCGCGAGTGCGAGTTGCGCGTCGGGGGCGGGCAGCCGGTCGGGCTGCGGAGCGAGGAGCGAGGAGAGAAGACGGCCGAACATGCGCGTCATATAGGCGGTAACTGTGGCGTCTGCAAAGCGTATGCTTTGCGTAGTGCATCCGTAGCTACGGCGAAAGGCCGGAAGAAGCGCCGGATCAGGCGGCGAAGCGCCCGGACCGGGTCTCGTCCCTGTTCGTCATCGCGATCGCGACAAGCGGCCAGAGCGCTACGAGCGTGCCGACGGACCACCAGGCGAGACTGGCGGTGCCAAGGGTATGACCAAGGGTCAGGGCCGAGGCGAAGGCCATGATCCCCGCGAGGGTCCCGGCCAGAAGTGCTGCAAATGCCATGGTCTCCTCCCATGACGTCCCTATCCATGGTCCATTCTCGTTAACCAATAAGGCGGAAGCGGGGTGAGGATGCGGCAGGGAAGGGGAAAGTCCGTGTGTTAAAGGCGCTCGCCGAACGCTCGGTTCGCGAAGGCCGGGCCGGGTGGAATTCTCCGGAGTCGCCGTGCGTTCGGAATTTTGGACGAACTTGCGCATGCAGTCAGAAGGCGGAACGATTTCAAACTGCAATCAGTTGCATCGCATGGGTCCCGACCGCCGCAAACGCAAGGAGAGTAACGGCAAAGACAAAGCGGCGGCGTTTGGGTGGCGCTTTTGACGCAAGAGACAGCCCCAAAGCCAAGATTGCCGCGACAGCAGCGAGATAGCCAAACTTCTGTGTCATCCCAAAGAGCGCGGCGAAGGGTAGAAACGCGGCCGTGAAAATCACGTTCGTCAATGAACTCCAACTGCCTACCCGGCCTGAGATCAAAAAAAAATAGGTAAGAAACGGAACCATATAGAACAGGATCGCAATGAATGCTTCCTTCAGGTTCTGCATCTCTGGTGCGCTCCGCTCACACCAACCGCTCCACCTCCTTCGCCGCCCGCACGAAATCGGCAAACAAGGGATGCGGGGCGAAGGGTTTGGATTTCAGTTCGGGGTGGAACTGGACGCCGATGAACCAGGGGTGGTCCTTCCATTCCACGATCTCGGGGAGCCGCCCGTCCGGTGACATGCCGGAGAAAATCAGCCCGCATTTCTCCAGCTTGTCGCGGTATTTCACGTCCACCTCGTAACGGTGGCGGTGGCGTTCCTCGATCTCGGTCTGGCCGTAGACGTCGGCCACTTTGGAACCTGCTTTCAAATGCGCGGTGTACGCGCCAAGCCGCATCGTGCCGCCCTTGTCGTCATCGGCCTTGCGGCTGACCATGTGGTTGCCCTGCACCCATTCCTTGAGGTGGTAGACGACCGGCTCGAACCGCTTCTCGCCCTTCTCGTGGTCGAACTCCTCGGACCCGGCGCGGGTGACGCCGGCGAGGTTCCGTGCCGCCTCGATTACCGCCATCTGCATGCCGAGGCAGATGCCGAGATAGGGGATGTTCTTCTCGCGGGCGAACTGGGCGGCCTTGATCTTGCCCTCGGTGCCGCGTTCGCCAAAGCCGCCGGGGACGAGGATGGCGTGGAAGCGCTGGAGATACGGGGCGGGATCCTCGCGTTCGAAGATCTCGGCGTCGATCCACTCGGCCTTGACGCGGACCCGGTTCGCCATGCCGCCGTGGGTCAACGCCTCGGCGATGGACTTGTAGGCGTCCTCGAGCTGGGTGTACTTGCCGACGATGGCGACGCGGACCTCGCCCTCGGCATTCGTCAGGCGGTCCATCACGTCTTCCCAGCGGTCGAGATTGGGCTTCGGTGCGGGGCTGATGCCGAACGCATCGAGCACCGCCTGGTCGAGGCCGACGCGGTGGTAGGCGAGCGGCGCCTCGTAGATCGACTTCAGGTCATAGGCCGGGATGACGCTGTCGGGGCGGACGTTGCAGAAAAGCGCGATCTTCGCGCGCTCCTTCTCCGGGATCGGGTGTTCGGAGCGGCAGACGAGGACGTCCGGCTGCAGACCGATCGAGCGCAGCTCCTTGACCGAGTGCTGCGTCGGCTTTGTCTTCAGCTCTCCGCTCGCGGCAAGATAGGGCAGAAGCGTCAGGTGCATGAAGATGCACTGGCCGCGCGGACGTTCCTGCGCGAACTGGCGGATCGCCTCGAAGAAGGGCAGGCCCTCGATGTCGCCGACGGTACCGCCGATCTCGCAGAGCATGAAATCGACCTCATCGTCGCCGATCTTGATGAAGTCCTTGATCTCGTTGGTGACGTGCGGGATCACCTGGATGGTCTTGCCGAGGTAGTCGCCGCGGCGCTCCTTCTCCAGCACGTTCGAGTAGATGCGGCCCGAGGAAATCGAGTCGGTCTTGCGGGCGTGCACCCCGGTGAAGCGTTCGTAATGGCCAAGGTCGAGGTCGGTCTCGGCGCCGTCATCGGTGACGAAGACCTCGCCATGCTCGAAGGGCGACATCGTGCCGGGATCGACGTTGAGATAAGGGTCGAGCTTGCGGAGCCGCACCGAAAATCCGCGGGCCTGGAGAAGCGCACCGAGGGCTGCCGAGGCGAGGCCCTTGCCAAGCGAAGAGACCACACCGCCGGTGATAAATACGTAACGCGCCATGGTCAGGATGCCCCCGTGAATGCCTCAATTTTCTTGGATTTACCGGGTCCATTCGGGACTCGGCATCACGGGAGTCAAGAAGTAACAGATTCGCAGACTGCCCGCAACCAGACCGCAAGGTGTTGTGGTGAGCTTTGACCGGTAGATCAAATCGTTGTGGTCAGGCGTCAGTCCGCGGGCGGGGGCGCGACCGGTGCGTCGCCCGACGAGGGCGGCAACAGGTCACCTTCCGGCACGACGGGCGTTACCGGCGCATCCTGCGTGTCGGCAGGCGCGCTCGTCGACGTGTCGAGAACCGAGGTGCCCTTGGACTTCTGCGCGGCAAGCACCGTCAACGTGATCGAAGTGACGATGAAGGCCGCGGCCAGGATCCAGGTCAGCTTGGTCAGGGCGTTCGCCGCGCCGCGCGCGGACATCGCGCCGCCGCCCGACAGGAGCCCGCCACCTTCGGAGCGTTGCAGAAGCACGACCCCGATCAACATGAGGGCGAGGATCAGGTGCACGGTAAGAACGACGTTTTCCATCGGAGCCTTCGTAAATCGCTGACGCGCCTATCTAGGGCGATGCGGATCGCGCCGCAACCCCATTCGGACCGCTCATCTGTCGACGTCGTCCACGTCCGACTGGCCGGAGATCGCCTGGCCGACAAACGATCAAGACCGGCCGACGCCGAGGATAACGGACAGCGCGGCGAGCCATCGGATCAGAAAGCCCAGGTCCGCGCCCCGGTGACGCCCGGAGCGCGTGGAATTCACCCTGCGGCGATGGGCCCGGTCAAAGGAAGAGCCGCAGGAAAACGGGTGAGGATTTAAGGGGAATAGCCAATCCCGTGAAAAACCGGTTTCGCCCGTCTGCCGCCGGGGCTATACGGAGGCCGTTTGCCGGATAAGGAGCACGTCGGATGGCCAATGTCGTGGTGGTGGGCGCCCAGTGGGGCGACGAGGGCAAGGGCAAGATCGTCGACTGGCTCTCCGAGCGGGCCGACGTGATCGCGCGATTCCAGGGCGGGCATAACGCCGGGCACACGCTTGTCATCGACGGCAAGGTCTACAAGCTGAACGCTTTGCCCTCGGGGGTGGTGCGCGGCGGCAAGCTTTCGGTCATCGGCAACGGCGTGGTGCTGGACCCATGGCATCTGGTCGGCGAGATCGAGAAGATCCGCGAGCAGGGAGTGGAGATCACGCCCGAGACGCTGATGATCGCCGAGAACACGCCGCTGATCCTGCCCTACCACGGCGAACTTGACCGCGCGCGCGAGGCGCAGGCGAGCGTCGCCAAGATCGGCACCACGGGGCGCGGCATCGGTCCGGCCTACGAGGACAAGGTGGGGCGCCGGGTGATCCGGGTCGCCGACCTCGCCGATCCGGCGACGCTGGAGCTGCGTGTCGACCGGGCGCTGGTGCATCACAACGCGCTAAGGTCGGGCCTCGGGATGGAGCCGATCGACCGCGACGACATCATCGCGCGGCTGAACGCGATCGCCCCGGCGATCCTCGAATACGCGGCCCCGGTCTGGAAGGTGATGAACGAGGCGCGCCGGGCGGGCAAGCGCATCCTTTTCGAGGGCGCGCAGGGGTCTCTCCTCGATATCGACTTCGGCACCTATCCCTTCGTGACCTCGTCGAACGTCATCGCCGGGCAGGCGGCGACGGGCGTGGGTCTCGGGCCGAACGCCATCGACTTCGTCCTTGGCATCGTGAAGGCCTATACGACCCGCGTCGGCGAAGGTCCGTTCCCGACCGAGTTGAAGGATGCCGACGGCGAGCGGCTGGGCGAACGCGGCCGCGAGTTCGGAACGGTCACGGGCCGAAAGCGCCGCTGCGGCTGGTTCGACGCGGTGCTGGTGCGCCAGACCTGCGCGATTTCCGGCATCAACGGCATCGCGCTGACCAAGCTCGACGTGCTCGACGGGTTCGACACGATCAAGATCTGCACCGGGTATGAGCTGGACGGCCAGGTTCTCGACTACCTGCCGACCGCCGCCGACCAGCAGGCACGCTGCACGCCGGTCTACGAGGAGGTCGAAGGCTGGAGCCAGTCGACAGAGGGCGCGCGGAGTTGGGCCGACCTGCCCGGAGCGGCGGTGAAATACGTCCGCCGGATCGAAGAGCTGATCCAGTGCCCGGTGGCGATGCTGTCGACCTCGCCTGAACGTGACGACACGATCCTCGTCACCGACCCGTTTGAAGACTGATGGCGTTGCCGTACCGCACCCGGCGGCGCTTATCGTTGCTGATCCTGACGGTCGGCTTGCCGGTCTACATCGTCGTGGCGGTGTCGCTGACCGGCTGGCTCAATGACCGCTTTGGGCGGCTCCCGATCCTCGCGGAACTCCTTGTCTACGTAGTGCTGGGCTTCCTCTGGGCGCTGCCGTTCCGCTTCGTTTTCCGCGGTGTGGGCAAGGCCGATCCGGATGCTAAAACGGAGCGGTCCGAGGACCGCTCCGTCTGACACTCGTTATCGGGCGTTCCGAAATCAGCGCGCGGCGCGTCGCGCCTCCGACATGAACCGGGACGATTCGGTGATGGTGAACTGGCCGCGGCTGATCTTCTGGATCTTGCCCTGACGCAGCAGCATCCCGAACGAGCGCAGCCCGTCCTCGCGGCTGTATTCCTCGTCATCGGCGACATTGGCGATCTTCTTGAGGATCTGTGGCCGCGAGAAGTGCGGCTGACCCTCGACCGTCGCGGTGTAGGCGGCGGCGGCCTCAAGCATGTCGGAGAGGTTCACCGCGCCGAGGCGCTCGGCGAACTCGGCGAAGTTCTTCGCCTCTTCCGGCGACAGCGACACATCGGTGTCGTCGTCCTGATCGCTGTCGTCGCTGACGGCGAGGTTGCCGGCGCTGATCCGGCGCGGACGCACAACGGCGCTTTCGGGGCGCGGACCGGCGGGCGAGTCGATGCGCTGCTCGGAGACGAGAACCAGCGGCGAGGGCCGCGCCTCGATCGTCGGGCGGCGCGTCGTCGGCGCAGCTTCGGCGGCCGGGCGGCGCGGACGGACGGCTTTCGACAGGTCGTCGCGGTAGCGTTCGATCTCTTCCGCCGCTTCGCCGGCTTCAGTGACGGGGGCGTCGCGCGACTTCAGCTTGCGGTCGGCCACGGTGGCGGCGACAGCGGCCTTCAGATGCGAGATCGCCGAGAAGCGGCGGCGGCTTTCGTCGCCTTCAAGCTTCGACTTGGCTTCTTCCATCAGCCGTTCGACGGAAGCCTCGCCGTCACCGGCGTTGCTTTCGAGGATCGCGCGGCCTTCATGACTATCACGGCGCGAGTCGCGGGCGACTTCGGCGAGTTCACGCAGCAGGTCTTCCTCGGCGTCGGGGTCGAGCCCGGTTTCACCGATCGCAGCGCCTATCCCGGCCAGAAGGGCGGCATCGTCTTCCTCCGCCTCGGGCTCTTCAAGATCGTCGTATTCCGCCTCGATGGCGATCTCTTCGGAGAGGGCGGCGAAGATGGCGGCACGGCGCTCATCGCTGTCATCGTCCGTCTCGATTTCTTCGGCGGTCAGATCGTCCGCTTCGGCATGGAGTTCGTCCCAGGCTTCGTCCTCGTCATAGGACATGTCGTCCGCAACGGCCTCTTCGGCTTCGGCGGCCTCCAAGGCCTCCTCGGCGGCAGGAGCTCTGCGGATCTTGATCACCCGGGCACGGGCGCGTTCGAAGAAGCCGGGCTTGGTTTCGGCGGCTTCTTCCTTGGCCTCCGCCTGGGGTTCCATTTCAACCTCGGCCGCAGCTTCCATGGCGACCGCTGCTTCGTCTTCTGCGGTCTCGGCCTCAGCCTCGTCCTCGATCTCGGCCACGTCTTCCATCTCGTCTTCGGCAAAGTCCTCGGCGGCGTCGAGGTCTTCCTCTTCGACGTCCATCCGCCAGGCAGCGAGATCGAGCGCGCCTTCGGGCGCCGCCGCGGCGGCCGCTTCTTCCTCTTCTTCGACCTCGGTTTCGACCTCGGCCATCTCTTCGAAGGCGTCTTCTTCGTCTTCTTCGTATTCGCCGAAGGCGCCCGCTACGTCTTCTTCAGCTTCTTCAGCGGTCTCTTCCTCGGCGCCCAGCTCTTCGGCCATGGCCTCGGCGACGTGGCGATCTTCCTCTTCGGCGTCGAAGGCCTCCGCAAGGAATTCGGTTTCGGAGATTTCCTCTCCTGTCTCTTCCTCGACGAGCTCTCCGATCATGGACAGGGCCTCGTCGTCCTCGACCTCATCCTCGTACGCGGCCGCGTCGTCGGTCTCCTCGACCGCCTCGGCCGTCGGGATGCTGGTTTCTTCGGCATCCACCTTGGCCGCGGGACGTGCTGCGGGGAAATCGTCGAAGTCGAGCTCGAAGCCGAAATCGCCGGCAGGTGCTGTGGAGGCGGGCGCGAAGTCGGCGGCGGCTTCCTCTTCCTCGAAGGCCGGTTCCTCGAACGTCTGCGCTTCGAACGCCGTTTCCTCGGCGGACGGCGCGTCGAAGGCGGCAGCCGGCGCGGCCTGTGCGGCGGCGACGACGGCGCGGATGCGCATCAGCTTGGCGGCGACGCTTTCGCTGTCGGTCTCTTCCTTTTCCACCGCGACGGAGGCGGCCATCGCTGGGGCGGCTTCGACTTCCTCTTCCGGCAGATCCTCGACAAGAGTGTCCTCGCCAAAGACGTCCTCGGCGGCAGGTTCTTCGGCCGCGATCGCCTCGGCAATGTCCTCGGCCACTTCTTCGGTCAATTCTTCCGTCGCAGCCAGAGCGGCTTCCGGTTCGGCGGCAGACACGGGCGCAGCGGCGGCTGCGGGGGCGGCGGCACCAACCATGACCGCGGCGGCAGAGGTCGCAGCCGACGCGGCCGGAGCGACCTGTTCGGCCGCAGCTTCCGTTTCGGCGCGCAGCACGATTCCATGTTCGCTGATCTTCGCCTCGACCCGGCGCTGGATCTCGCGCTCGGCGATGCGGTGAAGCATCTCTGCGTCCGGCGTGGGCGGTTCCGCCCCGAAATACCGGTCGTCGGCGGCCAGGTCGCGGAAATACTCCGCGATCGCCTTCATCGTCGAAAACGGTTCTTCGAACCCTTCCAGGGTGCACGAGAATGTGCCGTAGGAAACCGTAAGGATCTTACTTGCACCGACCATGAAACGCTCGCTTTCTTCTTTTGCCTGTCCTTGCAGACTGAAGGCCAACTATTGCGCCAGCGTGGACAAAAACAGGTAAATTGAAGGATTTTTTCAGGCCAAGATTGTGTTCTTTCGCCTTAATCGTCATCAATACTGCCATGTTAACGTCTATTGTCCAAACATCGTCGCCAGTCACGTTGCTGGGCGCAGGAAATGTAGAGCGCAGAAGCCTTTATGCGGCGTTGCGCCTCGCGCCATGCCTTGTAGCGGCGGATGGTGGCGCCAATGTGGCGATATCGGCGGGCAGGGTTCCCGATGCCGTGATCGGTGATCTCGATTCGGTGAGCGACGCGGCGCGGGCGGCGATCCCGGCCAGCCATTTCCACAAGGTCGCCGAGCAGGAAACCACGGATTTCGAGAAATGCCTGATCCGGATCGAGGCGCCCTTTATCCTCGGCCTCGGCTTTGCCGGCCCGCGCGCCGATCATACCCTGGCGGTCTGGAACGCGCTCGCCCGTCACGGCGCGCGGCGCTGCCTGATCCTTGGGCGCACGGACGTGTCCTTCGTCGCGCCACGCCGGATGCGCCTGGCTCTGGCGGCGGGGACACGGGTCTCGCTCTTTCCGATGGCGCCGGTCACCGGGGAAAGCCGGGGCCTGCGCTGGCCGATTGGCGGACTGAAATTCGCACCCGATGCGCGGGTCGGCACGTCTAACGAGGCCGAGGGCCCGGTCGAACTGGACTTCGACACCGGCCGCATGCTGGTGATCCTGCCGAGGACCGCGCTCAGAGCGGCGATTGCGGCGCTCGGACAGGCGTCGGAATGGTAAGCCGCTCGGCCCGGACGAGCGCGCGTTCGCGGTAGATCACGTAAAGGCCGGATGCGACGATGATCGCGATGCCGGTCAGGGTAAGGGCGTTCGGAAAATCGCCGAAGAAGACGTAGCCGAGAATCGTGGCAGTGACGATTTCAAGATAGTGGAGCGGCGCGAGCGTCGACGACGGCGCGAACTTTAGCGCGTAGGTGATGGCCATGTGGCTCACCGTTGCGGCCAGTCCGACGCAGAACACCCAGAGCCAGAAAATGCCCTGAGGGGCCACGAAGCTGATCGGCTCCGCCTCGATGGCGGTGCCGAAGGCCAGAAGGGGCAGACACAGCAGTGACGCGAGCAGCGCGGTATGGAACTGCATCGCCACCGGGTGCACTTCACGCGACAGGTGCCGAGTGACGAGAATGTAGAACGCGAAGCTCACCGCGGTGCCGAGCGGGAAGAACGCAACGGCACCGAAGGCGGCAAAGGAGGGCTGGATAACGAAAAGCGAGCCGATGAATCCGACGATGCAGGCGGCGAGCCGGCGCGGCCCGACCTGTTCGCCGAGCGCGAGCCAACCGATCAGCAGGATCACGAACGGCTCCACGAAGACGATGGCCAGCGCGTCGGCGATGGGCATCACCCGAAGTGCTGCGACAAAGCAGTAGGTCGAACTGACGAGCAGCCCACCGCGCAGCACCGAGAGGCCAAGCGCCGGGCGGGACAAGCGGATCGACAAACCCATCGCGAGGACGAAGGGCAGCATCAACGCTGCCTGCACGATCCCCCGCCCGAGAACGATCACGCCCACCGGCACGCCCTGCGCGGCCAGCTTGGAGGCGACGTCGATCAGCGGCCCGAAGACGCAAAAGGCGATCATCAGCGCGACGCCGAGCAATATGCGGTCTGTCGGGTTCATCCCTCCGCGCTATCGTGCGCCCCGCGCATCGTCCATCCTGAAAGCGACGCCCCGGTGCTTTTTCGAAGGGGGCAGGGGTGCCCGAGGGTGCCCATCCTCCTGCGGCCCCAACACCCGAGCCGGCCTTGGCGGGTCGATTCCAAAAGGTGGCGAAAACCGATCCCGCGCCGCCCTCTCAGCAGTTCGGCACGTTCACGGCGAGACCCCCGAGCGAAGTTTCCTTATACTTTTCATGCATGTCGCGTCCGGTCTGCCGCATCGTCTCGATCGCGGCATCGAGCGGGACGAGGTGATGCCCGTCGCCCCTTAGCGCCAGTGACGCGGCCGAGACGGCCTTGATGGCGCCAAGACCGTTGCGTTCGATGCAGGGCACCTGGACCAGCCCCTTCACCGGGTCGCAGGTCATGCCGAGATGGTGCTCAAGCGCGATCTCGGCGGCGTTCTCGACCTGCTCGGGCGTGCCACCCATTACTGCGGCCAGCCCGGCAGCGGCCATCGCGGCGGCGGATCCGACCTCGGCCTGGCAGCCGCATTCGGCGCCCGAGATCGAGGCGTTGGTCTTGACGATGCCGCCGATCGCAGCCGCCGTCAGAAGGAAGTCGCCCACCTTCGACGACGACGCCCCCGGCACATGGTCGAGCCAGTAACGTATCACCGCCGGCAGCACCCCGGCAGCCCCGTTCGTCGGCGCGGTGACGACCTGACCGCCGGCGGCGTTCTCTTCGTTCACCGCCATCGCGTAGGTCGACATCCAGTCGTTGATCACATGCGGTGCGGTGAGGTTCATCCCGCGTTCGGCCAGAAGCGCCTCGTGGATCGCCTTGGCGCGCCTGCGCACCTTGAGACCTCCGGGCAGGATGCCGTCGGTGGAAAGGCCCCGGTCGATGCAATCGTTCATCACATGCCAGATCCGGTCCATGCCGCGATCAAGATCGCCGGCAGAGCGGAAATGCAGTTCGTTAGCGCGTTTCATCGCGGCGATGGTCTTGCCGGAGGCGGCAGCCATTTCAAGCATTTCCGCGGCGTTCTGGAAGGGGTAGGGACAGCCCGAAGGTTTCGCTGCAAGGTCGGGACCGGCCGCCTGTTCCGCCTCGGTCAGGACGAAGCCCCCGCCGATCGAATAGTAGGTTTCCTGCAGGATCACGTCGCCCTGCGCGTCGGTCGCCATCAGGATCATGCCGTTGGCATGGCCGGGCAGCGGGTGGTCGTAGTCGAAGACGAGATCGGTCGCCGGGGCGAAGTCGAGCGTCGGCAAGCCGGGGGGCGTCACCGTGCCGGTTTCGGCGATCTGCGCCAGCGTCGCCTCGGCTTTATCGTGGTCGTAGGTGTCCGGCGCGAAGCCCGCGAGGCCGAGCACCGTCGCGCGGTCGGTCGCGTGGCCCTTGCCGGTGAAGGCGAGCGAGCCGTGGAGCGAGGCTTTCAGGCCTTTCGGATGGAACGGCGAGGCGCGGAGCGTGTCGAGAAACCGCGCGCCGGCCACCATTGGTCCCATCGTATGCGACGAGGAGGGGCCGACGCCGACCTTGAACATGTCGAAGACGGAGAGGAACATCGGCGTCCTTTCAGAGCGCGCTGCCCTCGGGTGGGCAGGCATAGGAGGGTCGGGTGAAGATCGTCTCGCCAAGGCCCTCGGCGGCGGCGGCGGCGCGGGCCGAGGGCCGCACCTCCATCGCCGCCGCGACCGCGTGAAGGGCGGGGAAGGCGGTCAGGTCGAACCAGCCGGCCGTGTCCATCGGATAGAGCGCGGTCCAGCGCAGGAGCGGCGGGACGTAGCAGGTCAGCGCCGAGGGCGTGTCGGGCCGAAACCAGGCGGGCCGGGTCGCGGCCATCGCGTCGAGAAGTGACAGATGCCGGGACACCCTTGCGCGGGTCTCGGCTGCGAAGGCGGGAACCGCCTCGGGCGCCCCGGCATACTGCTCGGGATAGAAGAGGAGCCGGAGGTCGGCATGGAGCGTGTTCGAGGTGAAGAACAGCCACTTCAGAAATGACGCGCGCTCGGCCGAACCCAGCGCGGGCGCCATCGCGCCGTGCCGCTCAGAGAGCCAGAGAAGGATCGCCGCCGTCTCGAACATTGACCCGTCGGGCGTTTCGAGCGCCGGAATCAGTCCCGACGGATTGAGCGCCCTGTAGGCGGCGCTGTCCTGCTGGCGGGTGGAGCGGTCCACCAGCGCCGTGCGGTAGGGCTGGTGCAACTCCTCCAGCATCAGACGCACGACGAGCGAGGCGTTGTCGGGGGCGTAGTGCAGGATATAGGGGCGCGCGGGTTCGGTCATTCCGTCCTTATCCTCCGGCCCGAACCGTTCGGCGAGACGGAAAACGACGCTTTCGTGCGATTTCCGCGCGACCCGTTCGGTCAGGTGATGCGGCGGTCGAGTTCATGAGGGTTGGTCGTCTCGGCATGCCAGAACGCGACCGCGCCATCGGGGAAGGTTTCGAGCAGGCGATCGAGGTCGCGCTGGTTCACGGCGCGGCGAAGCGCCCAGGCCACCGCCTCGATTGCGTTGTCGGGTGTCAGGTTGTGGTCCTTGCGGATCGCCTGCGCCTCGCGCGTCATCGTGGCCCTTGTTGCGAAAGGCACCGGCGGCGCGTCGATATCCCAGCCTTGAACGAAGAGCGCGCGCAGGCAGGCGGGAAGGAGGTTGGCGAAGGCGATCCCCTGCGCCGGGGTCAAGCGCCGACGGAAGACCTGCAGGACGGCATCGACGGCCGTATAGGCGGAATTGTCGGACGTCAGGTTCAGCCGGTCCTTCGCATCCTCCAGGAAGGCCTGCCAATCCTTCGTTGCATGGCGGATGGCCCAAGGCATCGGCATGATCGGCCTCTCACACTGTGTCCGAGATCAAGATGGCGCCCTGAACGCCCGCGCTCAAGTCCGACGAAATGAGCACTGACGCCGTTGCCGGCGCCGGGGCAGGCCGGCACGCCGTTCCGGGCGGATCGAAGGTCGGGGCGCAGGACGATTTGCCCCTCGCGCCCGGCCCACATCTTGCGTATAAACATCGGCGTGACCGCAACGGAGAGAACGATGCCGGCAGATCTATCCCCCATCGACAAGGCGAAATTCGTGGCCGCGAAGCGTGCCGTGGACTTCATCGAGGGCGGGATGCGTGTCGGCCTCGGGACCGGGTCGACGGCGGCGTGGATGGTGCGCTGCCTCGGTGAGCGGGTGCGCAAGGAGGGGCTGAAGATCATCGGGGTTCCGACATCGAACCGCACGGCGGCCCTTGCCCGCGAGGAGGGGATCGAGGTTGTCACGCTCGATCAGGCGCGCTGGCTTGATCTGACCATCGACGGCACCGACGAATTCGACGCCGAGCTCAACCTGATCAAGGGCGGCGGCGGGGCGCTCTTGCAGGAAAAGATCGTCGCGACGGCGTCGGACCAGATGATCGTGATCGCGGACGCGGCCAAGGAAGTGTCCCATCTCGGGGCCTTTCCGCTGCCGATCGAGGTGATCGGCTTTGGCTGGCAGACCTCGAAGGCGCTGGTCGAGGAAATGCTCGTGTCGCTGGACGTGCTCGGCCGCGAGGTCACGCTCCGGATGAACGGTGATCGGCCCTATATCACCGACGAAGGCAACCACATCCTCGACCTTCATCTCGGCCGGATCGGCAATGCACGGCAATTGGCGCTGGTGCTGAACCAGGTGCCGGGCGTGGTTGAAAATGGGCTTTTCATAGATATCTGTGATCGCGTCATCATCGGCCATGGCGACGGCCGGGTGGAGACGCGCGACATCAATACCGGCGCGGTCGAACGCGAGCGGATCGAATTCGCGGAAACCGACAACCTCTTCGCCGATCTCGGGGAGTGAGGCCAGAAAACGGGGGGCGGATGGCGTTCGACTACGATCTTTTCGTCATCGGCGGCGGTTCGGGTGGTGTGCGCGCGGCGCGCATCGCGGCCGGGGAGCATGGCGCGAAGGTGGCGTTGGCCGAGGAATACCGGATGGGTGGCACCTGCGTCATCCGGGGCTGCGTGCCGAAAAAGCTGATGGTCTTCGCCTCGTCCTACAAGGGGGCGATCGAGGATGCCCGATCCTACGGCTGGCAAGTCGCCGCCGGAACCTTCGACTGGACGGCATTCCGCGCCAAGCTGGACGCCGAGCTTGACCGGTTGGAGCGGGCTTACCGCTCGGGTCTGGACGGGGCTGGGGTGACGATTCATGACTGCCGCGCGACGGTCGAGGATGCCCATACGGTGCGGCTTTCGACGGGTGAAACCGTCACCGCGAAACACATCCTCGTTGCCACTGGCGGGCACCCATTCGTGCCAGAGACGGCAGCGAAGGCGGGGGCGTTGACCTCCAACGACATCTTCAAGCTGGACGCGCTGCCGGCCTCGGTCCTGATCGTCGGCGGCGGCTTCATCGCCTGCGAATTCGCCTGCATCCTGAATGGCATGGGCGTTCATGTGACGCAGTATTATCGCGGCGAGCAGATCCTGCGTGGCTTCGACGGCGAGGCACGCGGCCACATTGCCGAGCTAATGCGCGAGAGCGGCGTCAACCTTCATGTCGGCACCGATGTGATCGAGATGAAGCCGGTCCCAGGCGGCACCTGGGTGAAAACCACGGACGGGCGCGAGGCGGTCTATGAGAAGGTCGTCTATGCGACCGGGCGGGCGCCGAATACCGGGGGGCTCGGGCTTGAGGCGACCGGCGTCAAGCTTGGCCGCCACGGCGAAGTGATCGTTGATGAATGGTCGCAGACCGCGGTGCCGTCGATCTACGCCGTGGGGGACGTGACCAACCGGATCAACCTTACGCCGGTCGCGATCCGCGAGGGTCACGCCTTCGCCGATACGATCTTCGGGGCGGCGCCGAGGAAGGCGGATCACGAGCTGGTGGCGAGCGCGGTCTTCACCCAGCCGGAATTCGGCACGGTGGGCATGACGGAGGAAGAGGCGCGCGACGAGCGGCCGATCGAGGTCTACGCGACCTCGTTCCGCCCGATGCAGTCGGCTTTCGCCGGCCGGCCCGACAGGGTGATGATGAAGCTGATCGTCTGCGCCGAGACACGCAAGGTCCTCGGCTGCCACATCGTGGCCCCCGGCGCGGGCGAGATGATCCAGCTCGCCGCCGTGGCGATCAAGATGGGCGCGACGAAAGAGGATTTCGACCGCACCGTCGCCGTTCACCCGGTCATGGCCGAAG
>JBNKFC010000408.1:0-10553 GCA_050289105.1 Paracoccaceae bacterium
ACCAGATCATCGTCAACGGACTGGATAAAGCAGGCGTGTGGCTGCGGGTGCTCATAGCTGGAGGCCGATTTTGTCAGCTCGCCTGACTGATAGTCGACATAGTAGTGCCCCTGTGCAGGGCCGTCGATGCCGTAAGCCCAGTGCAGGCCGGTGTTGAACCACTGCGGCGAGTTCGGCGCGGCCATCTGCTCGGCCAGCATGAAGCGCATCTCGTCGTAATAGGCCTGGGCGTCGGCCTCGGTCGAGAAATAGCCACCCTTCCAGCCCCAGTAGGCCCAGGCGCCCGCGAGGCGGTCGAAGACCTGCTTGCCGGAGGTCTCTCCAACGTAACGCTGATCCTCGGGCAGCTCGGCCAACGCCTTTTCGTCCGGAACCGAGCGCCAGAGGAATTCGGGCATGCCCTTTTCGCGGACCTTCTTCAGCCGCGCCGGCACGCCGGCCTTGCGGAAATACTTCTGGGCGAGCACGTCGGAAGCGACCTGACTCCAGCCTTCGGGCACTTCGACGCTGTCGTTGCGGAACACGATCTTGCCGTCGGGATTGCGGATCTCCGACGCGGTCGTGGTGAAAGCGATCTCGGAATAGGCGTCGCGCCCTGCCTTGGTGAATTTGCGTTCGATTTTCATGTCTGCCCCATCACTACGTTTCTGTCTCTGGCGGCGCGCTCCTTTTCGGAACGTCTTGCCGCGCAGGCGCGTCAGGGGCGGTTCGGAGACAAGCCATCGTTCGCAGCGGATGCGCCCGCTGCGTCATGGTCTTCATGAAATTCGACCACTGCTGGTTTTGTTCTGTCCCCGTCGTGCCGGCCACTAAATCTTGTGGCTTCTCCGTCAGCCCATACAAACTGACGTATCCGCAGGGGGCGGGTCAACAATTTTTTCACGATTTCGGGAGGAGATTTCTGTTGACCCCGCCAAGGCGGATTGCCGCGGTGATTCACCCGAAACCGGCACACATGGCGGCACGGCTGGAAATCTCTTTTCCGCCGGGGATTTGGCCGGTGCAGGTGAACGACGGTATGAATTTCTTGGGGCCCGCACAGATGCGGCAAGGACGACACAGGTTCCATTTGGACCAGCCGGAAACGGGAGGGAGGGAAGCTGGTCGGGGCGAGAAGATTCGAACTTCCGACCTACGGTACCCAAAACCGTCGCGCTACCAGGCTGCGCTACGCCCCGACGCCCCGTCTCTAGCGAGTTGGACGGCGAAGGGGAAGACCTAAGGTTGGTCGCAGGACCAGAGCGCCGAGGCCGAATCGACGGCCGGATGGCGCATCTCGGCCCCCTCGCCCAGCCCCAGCCGCGCGGCGAGCCCGCCCTGGATTTCCAGCACCATCAGCGTGCCGTCCGGGCCCGGTATCGGCGTCAGATCGCCCGGCACCGCGTTCGAGTGGACCGCGTTCACGCGTCCGTCCGGGCCGATGAAGATCATGTCGAGGGGGATGAGCGTGTTCTTCATCCAGAACGACACCCTCTGCGGCCGTTCGTAGATAAAGAGCATCCCGGCACTGGCCGGAAGCGTTTCGCGAAACATCAGTCCCTTGGCCCGCTCCTCCGCATCGTCCGCGATCTCGATCGCGAATCGCGCCTGGCCTCCGTTCCAGCGGAACTCTGCGACCGAGTCGCTGCAGGCCGCCGCGGCCGGTCCGGCCACCAAGAGGAGCGCACAGGCCGCGCGCGAGATCATTTCTTTTCCCTGACCGCCGCTTCCCAGGATGCAACCTGAGCCGCCATGCGGCCGCGCTTGCCGTCGATCACCCGGAGGCAGACCGCCTCTCCGGGTTGCAGATCGGCAAATCCCGAGCGGCGCAGAACCTCGATGTGGATGAACACGTCCTCGGGCCGGCCGTAGACGTTGGCAAAGCCGAATCCCTTGGTCTTGTCGAACCATTTCACCCGCGCCGGTTCCAGAGGCAGCGCGGCGATTTCGGCCGCATCGCTTTCACCGAGATCCTCGATCGGAGGCGCATCCTCGTTTTCCGGCGGAAGGATCTCACGCACCTCGACCGCCTGCGCACCGCGCGCGGTCTGCTGGACGATCACGGTGATTCGCGCATTGTCCGCGACCGAACTCTGTCCGAAGTTCCGCAGGACATTGGCATGCAGCAGGATATCCCCACCGCTCTCGTCGGCGACGATGAACCCAAAGCCCTTGGCTGGATCGAACCATTTCACGCGGCCGACGACCTCGTGCTGGTTCTGTTGTTCTTCTGTCATAACCCGTTGTTTCCCATCCCCGCCCCTCCAAACGCCGGTCCGGCCCATGGAGAAACGGATTGAAGCTCATTGTGCACACCTTGCTTTTACTGATCACCAACAAATGCGACCCTCAGGGGTTCAGTCGCTCTATCGTCCATCTGTCTTCCGGCGTCGGACGACGCCATTGGAAGCGATCATGAAGGCGGAAGGCCCCGTCGGCCCAGAATTCGATCTCCAGCGGTTTGAGACGTATCCCGCCCCAGAAGGGGGGTCGCTCCGGCGCGATACCCCGCGCCGCCGTAACTCGTGCCACCTCAGCCATCAGCTTGCTTCGAGAAGCAAGCGGTTCGGATTGCCGCGACGCCCAGGCGCCCAGCCGGCTTTGCAGGGACCGGGAGGCGAAATACTCATCCGCCTTCGGTCCATCCTCGCGACTGGTCACACCCCTGACCCGGATCTGCCTGCGCAGCGACTTCCAGTGCAACACGAAAGCCGCCTTGCCGGCACTCGCAATTTCGCGACCCTTTGCCGAACCATAATTTGTGTAAAAGAGAAAAGCGTTGGCCTCAATCTCTTTCAGAAGCACCATGCGCGCATTCGGCAGACCGTTTGCATCGACGGTGGCGAGCGCGATCGCGTTCGGATCGTTCGGTTCGGACGCCTCTGCTGCGGTCAGCCAGCTCTGCGCGATTGCGAACGGATCGTCGCCCGCAAATATTCCGCTTCGATCTGCCATTTTCGGCCCTTTCAGGCTGTTTCCCGCCGTGATTGCACCCCCATACGAGACTTCTCCGATGGGTGTCCCCCGCCCTTGAAGCAGGTTGGAACTTAGCCTAATGCTTCGTAACTCGTTAAGAAAGTGGCGCGGGGGCAGATATGGCAACCAAATTGATGGCCGGCAAGCGCGGCCTGATCATGGGGCTTGCGAACGACAAGTCGATCGCTTGGGGAATTGCCAAGGCCTGTGCCGAGCACGGCGCCGAAATGGCCTTCTCCTATCAAGGCGAAGCGCTGAAAAAGCGGGTCGAGCCGCTGGCGGCTTCGGTCGGGGTCACCGAACTCGTGGAATGCGACGTGGCGGATGCCGGATCGCTCGACGCGCTGTTCGACCGGCTGAAGGCGGTGTGGGGCAAGCTGGACTTCGTCGTCCATGCGATCGGCTTTTCCGACAAGAACGAGCTCCGGGGCCGCTACGTCGATACCGGCATCGAGAATTTCCGCATGACGATGGACATCTCGGTCTATTCCTTCACCGCGATCTGCCAGCGGGCCGCGGCGATGATGCCGGACGGAGGATCGCTTCTGACGCTGACCTATTACGGCGCCGAGCGGGTGATGCCGCATTACAACGTGATGGGCGTAGCCAAGGCCGCGCTTGAGGCGTCGGTGCGCTACATCGCCGAGGATCTCGGCAAGGACGGCATCCGCTGCAACGCGATCTCGGCCGGTCCGATCAAGACGCTCGCCGCGTCCGGCATCGGCGATTTCCGCTATATCCTGAAATGGAACGAGCTGAATTCGCCGCTCCGCCGCAACGTCAATCAGGACGAGGTCGGCAAATCGGCGCTCTATCTCCTCTCCGATCTCGGTTCGGGGGTTACCGGTGAAGTGCATCACGTCGATTGCGGCTATCACATCGTCGGCATGAAGGCGGTCGATGCGCCGGATATCGACGCGGTGACCGGCCGGAACGGCAAGGAGAACTGAGCCATGAGCGACCGGCTGCCGCACGAAAAGGGCTTCCACGTCTCCTGGGACCAGATCCACCGCGACGCGCGGGCGCTGGCTTGGCGGCTCGACGGCAAGGGTCCCGATGACGGCGCATGGCGCGCGGTCGTGGCGATCACCCGGGGCGGCATGGCGCCGGCGATGATCGTCAGCCGCGAACTCGACATCCGCGTCGTCGACACGATCTCGGTCAAGTCCTACAACCATCAAGACCAGACCCAACCGCGCGTGATCAAGGAGCCTCAGGCCGATATCATGGGCACGGACGGCTCAGGCGTCCTGGTTGTCGACGACCTGGTCGATACCGGAAAGACGCTCGAACTGGTGCGCAAGCTCTATCCGAAGGCGCATTTCGCCACGGTTTACGCCAAGCCCGAGGGCCGTGCGATGGTCGATACCTACATCACCGAGGTCAGCCAGGACACCTGGATCTTCTTCCCTTGGGACATGGCGCTGCAATATGTCGAGCCGTATCGCGGCAAGGACTGAGGCGCGGTGAGCAGGCAGTTCAGCGCCCGCATCGAGCACCGGCTGCATCAGCTTTTCGATGTCAGCCTGATCGCCAAGGGTGCGTTCGCCGCAACTGAACTGCTCTCTGGCTTCGCGATCTGGCTCATCAGCGCGGATTGGGTGATACGAACCGTCGGCTGGCTGACCCATTACGAGATCGTCGAGGATCCCGGCGATCGCCTCGCGAACTGGCTTCTGGGGCTGGCCCAGGGATACTCCGTCTCCACCCAGCATTTCTGGGCGTTCTACCTCATCGGCCACGGCGGGGTGAAACTCGCCGTTGTCGCCGCTCTCGCCCTTCGCATTCTCTGGGCCTATCCGGCCTCGATCCTCGTCCTCGTCGGCTTCATCGTCTATCAGATCGAGCGGTTCACCTACACGCATTCGCCGTTCCTGATCGCGCTCAGCATCTTCGACATCGTGGTGATCTGGCTCGTCTGGCACGAATATCGCGGGATGAAGGCGAAGCTCGAAGGCGAGAGCCGCGGCTAGGGGCCTTGCCTCCGGCGGCGATCCTTGTACCAAGTGGGGGTCGTACGAGACCGAGGAACCCCACCGATGACCCTGCCGCTCAATCCCGATATGCACGCGACCTTTCCGCCGCCGGTGATGGAGGCGCGGCGCTGGCTTGAGGGGGTGAGTTTTCCGCCCGAGCGGCCGCTCATCAATGTCAGCCAGGCGGCACCGATGGACCCGCCGCCGGAAGGATTGCGCCGGGCGCTGGCCGAGGCGGCGCTGAACGACCCGGCCGCGCATCTCTACGGGCCGGTGCTTGGCCTTCCGGCGCTCAGGGACGAAATCGCGGCGCAGTGGTCGGTCGCCTATGGCGGCGTCATCTCGGCCAAAGAGGTCGCGATCACCCAAGGCTGCAATCAGGCGTTCTGCGCAACCCTCGCGACGCTGGCGCGTGCCGGGGATGAAGTCATCCTTCCAACCCCTTGGTATTTCAATCACAAAATGTGGCTGGACATGCAGGGAGTCGGCGCGGTTCCACTAGCGACCGGACCCGGCCTGATCCCCGAGGTCGAGGCGGCGGCGCGGCTGATCACCGACCGGACGCGAGCCATCGTGCTGGTGACGCCGAACAATCCCGGCGGCGTGGAATATCCTGCCGCGACGCTGCGGGCGTTTTTCGATCTGGCGCGCGCGAATGGGATCGCGCTGATCGTCGACGAGACCTACCGCGATTTCGACGCGCGGACCGGCGCACCGCATGACCTCTTCCAGGACCCCGACTGGCGCGGGACGCTGGTGCATCTCTACTCCTTCTCCAAGGCCTACCGCCTTACCGGCCACCGGGTCGGCGCCATCGTGGCCGATGCCGCGCGGCTGGCCGAGGTGGAGAAGTTCCTCGACACGGTCGCGATCTGCCCCTCTCAGCTTGGCCAGATCGGCGCGCTCTGGGGCATGCGCAACCTCAGCCAATGGGTGGCCGGGGAGCGGGCTGAGATCCTCGACCGCCGCGCCGCACTGGAGGCTGGATTTGCCCGCCTGCCCGACTGGCAGCTTCTTGGCTGTGGCGCCTTCTTCGCCTATGTCCGCCACCCCTTCCCCATTGCTTCGCCCGACCTTGCGAAGCGGCTGGTGCGCGAGGCCGGTGTGCTTCTGCTGCCCGGCACGATGTTCCGGCCCGAAGACGATGCGAATGGTGCGCACGAACTTCGCATCGCCTTTGCCAATATCGACGCGGTCGGCATTGGCGCACTGATCGACCGGCTCGCCGCCTTCCGACCCTGACAGGCGGCCTTGCCCCGCCTCTCAGGCTGGCCTAAACACCATCGCAACGGCACGTTCGGGGGAAGGAAACGCCATGTCGAACCCGCTGCGCAGCAAGAAGCGCGGAAACACCATCGTCTGGATCCTCATGGCGATGCTGATCCTCGGCCTCGGCGGGTTCGGGGCGCGCAACTTCGGCGGCTCCGTCCAGTCCATCGGCACGGTCGGCGACCGCGAGATCGACGTGCGCGACTACGCGCGCGCCCTGCAGCGCGAGATCTCCGCTGTGTCGGCCCAGGTCGGTCAACCGCTGAGTTTCGAACAGGCGCAAGCCCTTGGCATCGACCAAGCGGTCCAGGCCAGGGTTCTGGCCTCGGCCGCGCTCGACAACGAGGCGGACCGGATCGGCCTGTCGGTCGGCGACGAGGAGGTGCGCAAGCGGTTGATGGCGGTCCCGGCCTTTCAGGGTATCGACGGCAAGTTCGATCGCGACACCTACGCGCTGACCTTGAAGCAGGAAGGCCTGAGCGAGGGCGAGTTCGAAACAAAGCTGCGCGACGAGGCGGCCCGCACCCTGATCCAAGGCGCGGTCCTCGGCGGCACCGCGGCGCCCGAGACCTACGTCGCGCGCATCGCGGCCTGGGCGACCGAAACCCGGAGCTTCACGCTGGCGGAGTTGATTGCCTCGGACCTGCCGGAGCCTGTCCCGGCCCCGGACGACGCTGCAATCCAGGCCTTTTACGACGCGCATCCCGATGCCTTCACCCGCCCCGAGACCCGCCGGATCACCTATGTCTGGCTTTCTCCCGACATGCTGTCGAAGGACGTGACGCTGGACGAAGCGGCGCTGCAGGCCGCCTATGCCGACCGCATCGACGAATTCGTGACGCCAGAACGCCGGCTTGTCGAACGGCTGGTCTATCCAGACGAGGCCAGCGCCGAAGCCGCAAAGGCGCGCTATGACGCGGGCGAAGCGACCTTCGAGGATCTTGCAAAGGAACGTGGCCTCGCGCTGACCGACATCGATCTTGGCGAAATGTCGAAGGATGCGCTCGGGGCTGCGGGCGACGCGGTCTTCGCGCTCGACGCGCCCGGTGTCGTGGGCCCGCTGCCGTCCGATCTCGGCCCGGCGCTTTTCGCGATGAACGGTATCCTCGCGGCGCAGGAGACCACGTTCGAAGAGGCCCGCGACGACCTCGCAGCCGAGGCCTCGCTGGACAAGGCGCGCAGGCTGGTGGCCGACAAGAGCAATGAGATCGAGGATCTTCTGGCCAGCGGCGCGACGCTCGAAGAGGTCGCCAAGGAAAGCGGGATGGACCTCGGCACGATCGACTTCAGCGACGGGACCGAGGACGGCATCGCCGCCTACTCCGCCTTCCGCGACGCCGCGAAGGGAGTGAAGGCCGAAGATTTCCCCACGCTTGTCCCTCTGGATGACGGCGGCGTCTTCGCGCTGCGCCTCGACGGCATCGACCCGCCCGCGCTGCGCCCGCTCGACGAGGTCCGGGACGACGTGATCGCCGGCTGGACGACCGACGAAACCCATGCGCGGCTGGTCAAGCTGGCCGAGGACGTGCAGGCGAAAGTCGCCGGCGGCGCGTCGCTTGAGTCGACCGGGCTCGTCACCACCCGCTACGAGGATTTCGCCCGCGGCGGGTTCATCACCGACACTCCGCCCGAGGTGGCCAAGAAAGCCTTCGAACTGAGCGAGGGCGGCGCGGCCGTCGTCGACAGCAGCGAGCGTGTTCACGTGATCTCCCTGACCGGGATCAAGGCTGCCGACCCGACGAGCGACGAGGTCGTCCAGACCCGCGACGCGATCGACGCGCAGCTTGGCCAATCGCTGGCACAGGACATGTTCCAGCTCTTCACACAGGCGATCGAGGCCGAGGCGGGCATCCGCCTCGACGCGGCCGCGATCAATGCTGTCCACGCGCAGATGAACTGAGGTCACGGTGGCACTGATTCCGTCATTCGAGGCCTTCGAGGCCGGCTGGGCACGG
The DNA here is from genome assembly GCA_050289105.1 of Paracoccaceae bacterium. Classification (GTDB taxonomy): domain Bacteria; phylum Pseudomonadota; class Alphaproteobacteria; order Rhodobacterales; family Rhodobacteraceae; genus Albidovulum. Next base: position 8,156 of record JBNKFC010000408.1, read on the forward strand.
GGCGAGAACCAGCTCGTCTATGCACGTCTCGCCGCCGATCTCGACACGCCCGTATCGCTGATGCTGAAGCTCGCGGACGCACAGGCGATGAGCTTCATGCTCGAATCCGTGACCGGCGGCGAGGTGCGCGGGCGCTATTCGGTCGTCGGCCTCAAGCCCGACGTGATCTGGGACTGCCGTGGGACGACGAGCAGGATCAACCGGCAGGCGCGATACGATGCCGAGGCCTTCGAGGATCTACCGGGCCATCCCCTGGAAACACTCCGCGCGCTCATCGCCGAAAGCCGGATGGAGATGCCCGAGGGCATCCCGGCCATCGCGGCCGGTCTTTTCGGTTATCTCGGCTATGACATGATCCGGCTGGTGGAGCACCTGCCGAACGTGAACCCGGACCCGATCGGCGTTCCCGATGCGGTGCTGATGCGGCCGACCATCGTCGCGGTCCTGGATGGTGTGAAGGGTGAGGTGACGGTCTGCTCGCCGGCCTGGTTCGGCTCGGGCCTGTCGGCGCGGGCGGCCTATGCCCAGGCGGCAGAGCGGGTCATGGACGCGGTGCGCGATCTCGAACGCGCCCCCGCGGGCGAGACGCGCGCGCTCGGCGACACGGCCCATCTTGGCGAACTGACGTCCAACTTCACCCCGGCCGAGTACCGCGCTGCGGTCGAGAAGGCGAAAGAATACATCCGCGCGGGCGACATCTTTCAGGTCGTGCCGTCGCAGCGCTGGACGGCGGATTTCACGCTGCCACCCTTCGCGCTCTACCGGAGCCTCAGGCGCACCAATCCGTCGCCCTTCCTGACCTTCTTCAATTTCGGCGGCTTCCACATCGTAGGCGCGTCGCCGGAAATCCTCGTCCGCCTGCGCGGCGGCAAGGTCACCGTGCGCCCCATCGCCGGCACCCGCCCGCGCGGGGCCACGCCCGAGGAGGACCGCGCGCACGAAGCCGACCTTCTTGCCGACCAGAAGGAACTGGCCGAGCACCTGATGCTCCTCGACCTTGGCCGCAACGATGTCGGCCGGGTGGCCAAGATCGGCACCGTCCACCCGACCGAGAAGTTCATCATCGAGCGCTACAGCCACGTGATGCACATCGTCTCGAACGTCGTGGGCGAGATCCGCGACGACGAGGACGCGCTTTCTGCCCTGCTCGCGGGTCTGCCCGCCGGCACCGTTTCGGGCGCGCCGAAGGTCCGGGCGATGGAGATCATCGACGAACTGGAGCCGGAAAAGCGCGGCATCTACGGCGGCGGCGTCGGCTATTTCGCCGCGAATGGCGAAATGGACATGTGCATCGCGCTCAGGACCGCCGTGGTGAAAGACGGCAAACTCTATATCCAGGCTGGCGGCGGCGTCGTCTACGACAGCGACCCCGAGGCCGAGTTCCAGGAGACGGTCAACAAGTCCAAGGCGCTTAAAGCCGCGGCGGAGAATGCCGGGCTCTTCGTCCAGCGCGGCAATTCCTGACCCGAAAGGGCGGGTGCCTCAGCGCCCTGCCGGCCCGGCCCCCTCTGCCTCGTCCCTCAGTTCTCGCCCAGCATCACGGCCGAGACCGGCCCGATGATTGTGCCTTTGGCCCCCGCCGCGATCCAGTCCTCGAGCGCGCTGACGGTCTCGGCACTCGACGTGCCGGCGACCACAACCTGATTCTGACGCGCAGCCTCGAACGCCGCCCGGTCGAGATAGCGCGCCAACGTCGCCGCGCTTTCGCCTGAGCCGTCAAGCTCCCGGTAGACGTCGGCATTGGGCAGCCCTGCCCCCGTTGCCGCCTGACGCGCCGGGTTCAGGCCGCGGGAATAGCTCACAAGCCCGCGCCCTTCCGATGCCAAAAGCGCCACAAGGTGCTGGGCGACTCGGCGGTCGGTCTGGAACGCCGCGCCGGGCGCGCCGATCAGGGCCACGGCTTCGGGAAGCGTCTGCACATAGCTCTGATAGCTGACCTCGAGGTCAGCCGCGGTGGCGCCTTCCGGCATTAGGGGCGCGAGGATCGCCACCTCGTGCCCGGCGAGCCGGTAGACGGCGGCACGGGCGGCGGCGTCAGGACGCTCCGGGTCGATGGCGATGGTGATCGGACGTCCAATTGCCGCAAGGGCATCGGGGCCAACCCCGCCATTCTCCTCGCCGATATCCTCCAGGACGACCGCCAGGAGAGGCTTGGACTCGGGGTTGTCGAAGGGCGCAGCGAAGCGCGCCAGCGCGGTCGGGCCCTGCGGCGTTTCGGGAGTGTCGAGCACGATCTCGGGCACAGCCGGTTCTCCGCCTGCCGATTCGCCTTCAGTCGGGGATGCCCCGTCGCCGATGGTCGGCAGGCGGTTGACCTTCACTCCCGGCACCGACTGGTTGAATCCCGGCTGCGGCGCGCCGGCCGCCCCGATGGGCGCGCGCGGGGCGATATCGATGA
>JBNKFC010000409.1:0-11786 GCA_050289105.1 Paracoccaceae bacterium
ATTGCGGCCCTCGTTGGAATGTCCGTTATTCCCGCGCAGAAATAACGCTTGCCTCGCTTCCGATCCTGCCGTTATCTCCAACTGAACATAACGAGAGCCCGGCATGCGCCTGCTTTTCTCCGCCCTTCTCATTGTACTCGCGCTTCAGGCGCGGGCCGATACGGCGCTCATCGCCGTAGCGACCAATTTCCGCCCGGTGGTAGAGGCTCTGGCAGCGGGGTTTTCAACGGAAACCGGGCACAACATTGAGGTCACCGCTGCAGCCACCGGCAAGCTCGCTGCCCAGATCGAGGCCGGCGCCCCGTTTGACGTCTTCCTCGCCGCCGATGAGGTGACACCGGAACGGTTGTCTCGCGAGAAGTTAGCGAAGGACGACACCCGCTTCACCTATGCGGTCGGCCAACTGGTCCTCTGGTCCTCCGATCCTAGCTTCGATCTCAGCGATCCAATCAAGGCGCTACGCGGTGCCCGGCATGTGGCAATCGCCAATCCCGAGATCGCGCCCTATGGCAAGGCCGCGATGCAAGCCATTGACATTATGAGCGTTTCCGACATTTCCGAGAAGCTGGTGACTGGCGAGAATATCGGCCAGACCTACACAATGGTCGCTTCGGGCGCGGCAGAGTTGGGTTTCGTCGCCGGGTCTTCCACCGTCGATGGCACCGGCAAGAGCTGGACGGTCCCGGCGGCCTACCACGATCCGATCCGACAGGACGCAGTTCTGCTGGCGCACGGGGAAGGCAATCCGGCGGCAACAGCGTTCCTTGCCTATCTGCGGTCCGAAGCTGCGGCCCAGGTGATCACGCAATTCGGCTACGCCGTCCAGCCATGAACTTGGCCGACCTCGCCCCGCTCTGGCTGACACTGAAACTCGCCGCGATCGTGACGGTGCTCCTGTTGATCCTCGGCACGCCGCTCGCTTGGTGGCTTTCGCGAAGCCGCTCGCGTGTCGTCCCGGTTCTCGAGGCGATCACCGCCCTGCCCCTCGTCCTGCCGCCGACCGTGCTCGGCTTCTACCTGCTGCTTGCGTTCAACCCGACCGCACCCCTCGGTGGCTTCTGGCTGTCGATGACGGGCGGAACGCTCACCTTCTCCTTCGCCGGTCTCGTCATCGCCTCGCTGGTCTATTCATTGCCGTTCACGGTACAGCCGCTTCAGGCGGCCTTCACGACGCTCGGACGCGCGCCGATGGAGGCGGCGGCGAGCCTCGGCGCAGGGCCATACGATGCCTTCCTGACCGTCGCCGCCCCTCTTGCCTTGCGCGGCTACCTGACGGCAGCGGTCCTGACCTTCGCCCATACATTGGGCGAATTCGGCGTCGTCCTGATGGTCGGCGGCAATATCCCCGGCGAAACCCGGGTCATCTCCATCGCGATCTACGAAGAGGTCGAGACGCTCGACTACGCCACGGCGCATCTGCTTTCGGGACTGCTGCTGGCGCTGTCCTTCGCGATCCTGCTCGCCCTCTACACGCTGAACGGGCGCACCCGAAGACGGGGGCGCGGATGAGCCGGATCGATCTGAACGTTAGGCTACAACATCCTGATTTCACGTTGGATATTGAAAAATCAATTCCGCTATCCGGCCTGACGGCCCTCTTTGGTCCAAGCGGCGCCGGCAAAAGCACGCTCCTCCGCATCATCGCCGGCTTCGAACGCGGCGCCGGGCGCGTCGTCTTTGCCGGAGAGACGTGGGAAGACGGCCGGCTTTTCCTGCCGCCGCACCGCCGGCGCGTCGCGACGGTTTTCCAGGAACCACGCCTCTTCGCCCATCTCGACGTGCGCGGCAACCTTGCCTACGCGGCACGCCGGTCGGGTCAGATCCAGGCCATGCCAGCCATGATCGACCGCTTTCGCCTCGGCGCGCTGGCGCGGCGGCAGCCCCATTCGCTGTCAGGCGGCGAGGCCCAGCGGGTCGCCCTTGCGCGCGCTCTGCTTACCGACCCGCGCCTCATCCTCATGGATGAGCCGCTCTCGGCACTCGACTATAAAGCGAGACAGGAAATTCTGCCTTATATTGAACAGTTGCGCGACGAAGTTCAGGTCCCCATCGTTTATGTCAGCCACTCCTACTCCGAAGTCGCAAGGCTCGCAGGGCAGATACTTACCCTCGCCGCAGGCCGCATCACCGGTTTTGGCCCCACTTCTGAGATCCTCGCCGACCCTGCACTTGCTCCCGGCCTTGCCGGCCACGAGCCGGGCAGCCTGATCACCGCGACCGTCGCCGGAATGACCGACGACGGCCTCTGCACGCTCAGCTTCTCCGGCGGCACGATCCTGACGCCGGAACCACTCGGCACGCCGGGGGCGACGGTTCAATTTTTCGTGCGCGCACGCGACGTAATGCTCTCTCGCGGGCGGCCAGAGGGGCTCAGCGCGCTCAACATCCTGCCGGCTTTTGTCCGCTCGATCACCGATGCCGGTCCCGCCTCGGTCGATATCGTCCTGGATTGCGGCAGCACAACCCTGCGCGCCCGCATCACCCGTCGCTCAACCGACGCGCTCGGCCTTGCACCTGGGATAGCCTGTCACGCGATCCTAAAGACCGTGGCGCTGGCACGCGACTGATTGCGTTTGCCGGCACTTCCGCTAGGCTGGAAGGCATGACCCAACACGCCATTATCGTCGCCCATGGGCAGCCCTCTGACCCGGTCCCGCCCGAGGTCGAAATGGCCGAACTCGCGCAAAAAGTGGCCGCACGACTGCCCGGCTGGAGAATCGGATCTGCAACCCTCGCCGCACCGGAGAGCTTGAAGTCTGCGCTGCAAGCCACGGATAACCCTGTTATATTCCCGCTCTTCATGGCCGACGGCTGGTTCATTCGGACGTTGCTGCCCCAGCGACTGGCCGAAGCAGGCGCGCCCGGCGCGCGTATCCTGACGCCGTTCGGCCTCCTGCCTGGGACCGCCGACCTCGCGGTTGCAGTCCTGTCCGACGCGCTGACGAACAAAGGTTGGTCCGCGTCCGAGACCACGCTGGTCCTCGCCGCCCACGGATCGGGTCGCAGCCCGCACCCGGCCGCTGCCGCACGAGCGCTGCAGGCCGCAATCGCCGCGCGCTTGGCCTTTGCCGACAGCCGTCTCGGTTTCATCGAAGAAGCCCCCGAACTCGTGGAGGTGGCCGAGGATGCAGGCGCGCGCGCCCTTTGCCTGCCGCTTTTCGTCGCCCGCTGGGGTCATGTCGAGGACGACATCCCCGCGGCCCTTCATGCGGCCGGTTTCGAGGGCGTGACCCTGCCCCCTCTCGGCACGGACGCGCGCGTGCCGGACCTGATCGCCGACGCCGTCACGGAAGCCACCTGACGCTCAGTGCTTGACCATGACGTGACGGACGACGGTGTAGTCCTCAAGCGCGTAGGCGCTCATGTCCTTGCCATAGCCCGACTGTTTCAATCCGCCATGGGGCATCTCGTTGACCAGCATGAAATGGGTGTTGATCCAGGTGCAGCCATAGCGAAGCCGCGCCGCCGTCGCCATTGCCCGGCCCACATCCCGTGTCCAGACCGATGAGGCGAGACCGTAATCGCTGTCATTGGCCCAGTTGACGGCCTCCTCGACGTCCGAAAACGGCGTGACCGAGACGACCGGACCAAAGACCTCGCGCCGCACGATCTCGTCCGACTGCCTGGCACCCGCAATCACCGTCGGCCGGTAGTAGAAACCTCCATCCCCCAACGCCTCGCCCCCGGTGGTGACATGGATATGGTTTTGCTCCCGCGCGCGCTCGACGAAGCTGGCCACCCTGTCGCGCTGGCGGAGCGAGATCAGGGGGCCGATCTCGTTCGTGGTGTCATCCTCGTTTCCAAGCTGGATCGACGCCACGGCAGCCGTCAGGTCGGCGACGAGGTTGTCGTAGACCTTCTTGCCCGCGTAGATCCGGCAGGCGGCCGTGCAGTCCTGCCCGGCATTGTAGTAACCGAAGGCCCTAAGCCCTTCCACGACCTCTGAAATATCGGCATCGTCAAAGACCACGACCGGCGCCTTTCCACCGAGCTCCAGATGCGTCCGCTTCACAGTCTTCGCGGCCGCGTCGAGCATCTTCTTGCCCGTCGCCACGTCCCCAGTGAGCGAAATCATGTCCACGCCCCGGTGATTTATGAGGTAATTTCCTACCGTCTCGCCGCGCCCCGGAAGGACGTTGACGACGCCCTCGGGAAGAACATCGGCCAGGATTCGCGCCAGCTTCAGCGCCGTCAACGGCGTCTGTTCGGAAGGCTTGAAGACCACGACGTTGCCGCCCCCGATGGCCGGGGCCAGCTTCCAGGCCATCATCATCAGCGGATAGTTCCAGGGCGCGATGGAGGCGACGACACCCACCGCGTCACGCCGGATCATCGACGTATGGCCGGCAAGGTATTCACCGGCAATCGCGCCCGTCTGGCAGCGCACGGCTCCCGCGAAGAAGCGGAAGCAATCGACGATGGCCGGAATCTCATCGCCGCGCGCGGCATTGATCGGCTTGCCGCAATTGAGCGCCTCGAGGGCTGCGAACTGGTCCGCCTCGGCCTCGATCCGGTCGGCGATGGTCAGAAGCGCGGCCGACCGCTCGGCCGGCGTCGTTCGGGACCAGTTGTCGAATGCCGACCGCGCCGCGGCCACCGCGCGATCGACCTGCTCGGTCGATGCCTCGGCCAGGTCGATGATCAGCCCGCCGGTGCGCGGGTTCAGCACTTTTTCGCCCGGCTCCTGTCCGGCCTCGAACGCGCCGCCGATGAGAAGGTCGGTGTCGATGTGAAACGTCATGCGAGACTCCCTTTTACTTTCCCCCGCCGGCGGTCTCTTCGCCCCCGCGCGTGAGGTAATAGGCGGCAAGGATGGGCAGAAACGTCGTCGCGAAGACGACCATCGCCACCACATTGGTCACCGGCCGCTGCCGGGGCCGGACCAGTTCGTTGAGCATCCAGATCGGCAGGGTCGATTGCTGACCGGCCGTGAAGGTCGTCACGATCACCTCGTCGAACGAAAGAGCGAAGGCGAGCATGCCGCCGGCCAGAAGGGCCGAGCCGAGATTGGGCAGGATCACGTGACGGAAGGTCTGGAAGGAATTCGCCCCGAGATCGGCCGAGGCCTCCAGCATCGACGCCCCCAGCCGCCGGAACCGTGCGACGGCGTTGTTGTAAACGATGACGATGCAGAAGGTGGCATGACCGAGGACGATGGTGAAGGTCGAGAACGGGATATCGCCGATCGCGAAGGCGGAGCGGAGCGACATGCCGGTGATGATCCCCGGCAGCGCGATGGGCAGGACGACAAGAAGCGAGATCGTGTCGCGACCGAAGAAGCGCGCCCTTGCCATCGCGGCGGCGCAAAGCGTGCCGAGGACGAGGGCCATGGCGGATGAGATCGCGGCGACACGAAGCGACAGGTAGAGCGGCGGCCAGATGTCCGGCCGGTTCCAGGCGACGGCAAACCATTTTGTCGTCAGGCCAGGCGGCGGAAACTGGTAGCTCCGGTCCTCTGTCGTGAAGGCGTAAAGGAAGATGATCAGGATCGGCACATGCAGAAAGAGAAGCCCCGCGACGGCGCCGAGCGTGAGGCCAAGCGGTGGACGCGCATCAGAGTGCATCGAAGGCACCCAACTTCCGCGCCACGGTCAGGTAGACGACCATGATGGCGATGGGCACGACCGCGAAAGCGGCCGCAAGCGGGATGTTTCCCGCCGTGCCTTGCAGCGAATAGACCGCCTGCCCGATGAAGAAGCGGCTCGACCCCACGATCTGGGGAATGATGTAGTCGCCGAGCGTCAGCGAAAAGGTGAAGATCGACCCGGCGATCACGCCCGGCAACGCGAGCGGCAGCACGATGCTCCGGAATGTCCGCCAGCCGCCGGCGCCAAGATCGGCCGAAGCCTCAAGCATCGATGTCGGCACCCGTTCCAGCGAGGCCTGCATGGGCAGGACCATGTAGGGGAGCCATACATAAAGAAAGACCAGGAACGTCCCGATATAGCTCGTGGAAAGTGAGTTGCCGCCAATCACCGGAATCGCCAGGACCGCGTTCAGAAGGTTGCCAGCGCCAATACCTTCGGCCGCCCAGGTGATGATGCCCTCCTTGGCCAGGATCAGCTTCCAGGCATAGACCTTGACCAGATAGGACGACCACAGGGGCAGCATGATCCCCAGATAGAAGACGGCCTTCCACCGACCCTTGGCGTGGCGTGCCGCAAAGAACGCCAGGGGAAAGGCCACCACGACCGAGGCAATCGTCACCGCCGCCGCCATCGCCACCGTCCGGACGATTATGTCGAAGTTCGACGGGATCAGCAGTTCGCCATAGGTCCGCAGCGTGAACTCCCTCACCACGATGCCGGAGAACTGATCGATCGAATAGAAGCTCTGGATCAGGAGTGCGACGAGCGAGCCGATATAGACGACGCCGAGCCACAGAAGCGGCGGCAACAGCAGCACCAGGGTCAGAAGCTTCGGACGCCGCCAGAATACGCCCGTCAGCCGGTCGCCCGCCCCCCTTGCCGGATGCGCCGCCCCGCTCACGCCTCGCCCTCCATCACGTGAAGCGCCGCCGGTTCCCAGTCTAGCGCGATCTCGGCCCCGACCTGCGGCACCGGCGCGCCGGCCGGAACCAGAACTGCGATCTCGCTTTCACCTCGGTCCAAATACCTCGGGGTCTGGGGCAGCGCCCCAGCCCGCACGCTGAGCCGCGTGCCGGCGCCAAGATACCGTGCGCCGGTGACGATTCCGGACAGGCGGCCGGCGGCCGCGATCGTGATCGCCTCGGGCCGCAGGCTCGCCCACGCTTTCGGCCCGCCAAGGGCCGCGGTCAGGTCCGGCGGCAGGACATTCGATGACCCGACGAAATCGGCGACGAACCGCGTCGCAGGGCGCTGATAGATCTCCGCCGGTGTGCCGACCTGCGCCACGCGGCCCTCGTTGAAGACAGCGACCCTGTCGGCCATGCTCAACGCTTCACCCTGGTCGTGCGTGACGAAAACAAACGTGATTCCAAGACGTTGTTGCAGGGACTTCAACTCATCCTGCATCGCCTCCCGGAGCTTGAGATCCAGCGCCCCGAGCGGTTCGTCGAGCAAGAGTACCCGTGGCTCATTCACCAGCGCCCGCGCGAGCGCGACCCGCTGCCGCTGCCCGCCGGAAAGCTGCGCCGGCTTGCGGTCGCCAAACCCGTCGAGCTTGACGAGCGCAAGCAACTCCTCTGCTTTCTCGTGCCGCGTCCGCCGGTCGATTCCGCGCACCATCAGCCCGTAGGACACGTTGTCCCGCACGGACATGTGCGGGAAAAGCGCGTAATCCTGAAACACCGTGTTCACGTGCCGGCGGTTCGGTGGCACGTCGCCCATGTCCTCGCCAAAGATGCGCACCGTTCCGGCGGTCGGCTTCTCAAACCCCGAAATCAACCGCAGGCAGGTGGTCTTGCCGGACCCAGACGGCCCGAGCATCGCGAAGAACGACCCTTCGGCGATGGTCAGATCGACCCGGTCCACGGCCCGAACCGTCCCGTAGTGACGGGAGACGGTCTGGAATTCGACGGCTGCGGTCATGAAAAACTTCCCTCGTTCCCCCGCATGTCCGCGGCGGGCTGAGCATTCGGACCCGGCGCCGTGGCGGCGCCGGGATGGGAGCGGGCGTCAGCGGCCGCCGATCACGCCGATATAGTCAGAGACCCAGCGGTAATAGGGCACGCAAGCGCCCTCGCCTTGCGAACAATTGGCGACCGGCGTGGTCCAGAAGCGGATCTTGTCGAAGTCATCCATGCCGTTCGCGGTGCAGCCCTCGGCCGTCTGCATGCCCGAACCGTCGGTGCAGGATTCGGGTGTCACCGGGTTCGAACCGAACCAGACCGAGAGATCGGACTGCAGGTTCGACGACAGCGTGTGCTCCATCCACTTGTAGGCGCAGTTCGGATGGGCGGCGTCCGCCTCCATCATCGTCGTGTCTGCCCAGCCCGTCGCGCCCTCGGACGGGATCGTCGAGGCGATCGGCTGGCCCTCGGAGGCCAACAGGTTCACCTGGAACGGCCATGAGCCGGATGCAACCACGCCTTCGTTCTTGAAGTCATCCATCTGGATGAAGGCGTCGTGCCAATAGCGGCTGACAAGCTCGCGCTGCTGACGCAGAAGATCGAGCGCCGCCTTGTACTGATCCTCGTTCAACTCGTAGGGCGAGGTAATGCCAAGCTCCGGCTTGTGCGCCATCAGGTACTGCGCGGCATCGGCGACATGGATCGGGCCGTCATAGGCCTGCACTCGTCCCTTGTTCGACTTGCCGTCGGGCAGGGTCTGCTCCTCGAAAACCACCGACCACGAGGTCGGCGCCTCCTTGAAGACGTCGGTGTTGTACATCAGCACGTTCGGGCCCCACTGGTAGGGCACGCCGTAATGCATGCCATCCACCGTGAACCACGGGGCGTCCTTCAAACGGTCGTCGATCTTGGACCACGAAGGGATGAGATCGGTATTGATCGGCTGGACCCTCTTGCCCGCGACGAGCCGCAGCGAGGCGTCGCCGCTCGCGGTGACAAGGTCGAACCCACCCTCGTTCATCAGCGCCACCATCTCGTCCGAGGTGTTGGCGGTCTTGACGTTGACCTTGCAACCCGTGGCTTCCTCGAACTTCGTCACCCAATCATAGGCCGCGTCGGTTTCGCCCCGCTCGATATAGCCCGGCCAGGCGACGATATTGACCTCACCCTCGCCATCACCGACGGACGTCATCTGCGCGGTGGCCATTCCGGCCCCGGCCATCGCCAGGATCGTCGTCGAAATCAGAAGCCTTTTCATGGTTTTGTCATCCTCTCCTGTGGAAGGCCCGTTACATCAGGCCCAGTTGTTTGTAAAAGCCGAGCGCATCGTAATAGTCGGCCTGGTGCACGATCTTGCCGTCCTCGACACGGAACATCGACATGCCATGGAAGCTGAAGGTCTTGCCGGTCGCCTTGGTGCCATCGGCCCAGTCGCCGCTGTTGGTTCCGCCGAAGGTCCACTCGAAGGCGACGGAATCGCCGGCGACGACCGGGTCGCCGTCACGCGCCCAGACCGCGTCGGGCGCGGCGTTGAGAAAGGCGTCGATCACCTGAGTCTTCGCCGCCTCGCGCCCTTCGACCGGCGTACCGACCGAGGCGTCGTAATAGCTAACGCCGTCAGCCATGAACGCCGCCGCCACCGCGCTGTCATGGGCGTTCCAGGCGGCCATGTAGCCGTCAACGACGGCCAGGGCATCCTCTGCCAGCGCCATACCCGCGCCGAGAACGAACGCAATCGGAAGGGCAGCAACACGAATTCCACGCAATCCTGCACGCAACATGTCGGTATCCCCCAGAAAGACGGGCACCGCCCCGGCGGTTCCTCGTCGATCCCGACTGTGCGGCCGGCCAAGAGCCTTCGCAATATCAAAAACAAGATACGTCTTATCGGAATTTCCGATACTAGCCTTCAGCGATCCGGAACCGCACCCTGAGCCGCCCGGATGAAATTGCGCGCCACCGCTGACAAAGGCGCCCCCTTGCGCCAGCAAAGCCCGACCTGGACCGACGGCAAGTCGCCGGAAACATCGCGGATCTCGATCCGGTCACCTTCGAGAGACCACGGTCTGTAGACGAGCGACGGCAGCAAAGCCACGCCCGCGCCGGTCGCGACAAGGCTGCGCACCGCCTCGACCGACCGCGTTCGGAACGCGATGTCAGGCTTGGCCGACATCGCGGCCATCAGTGACCGGGTGCTCTCCTCGATCTCGTCCACCGTCAAAAGGATCAGCTGCTCATCGGCCAACTGGTCGAGCGAAATCGCCTCGGCATCAGTCAGTGGATGACCGAGCGGCAACCATAGCCGATAGGGCGAGACCAAAAGCTGCTCGACATGCATCGCCGCCCTGTCGCGGATCGACGAGGTGAGCATCACCGCGACATCCAGTTCTCCGCCAATCAGGAGGTGTTGCAGGTAATCGCCATCATCTTCGATCGCCGACAGGTCCACCTGCGGCCAGGCGCGGCGAAACCGTGACAGGATGTCAGAGAGCACGTAGCCCGCCACCAGCGAGGTGACACCCAGCGACAACCGGCCGGCCATCTGCCCCGCCTCGTCGCGAAACGCCATCCGTGCGTTCGAGACATCACCGAGGATCTGCGTCGCATGGCGCAGGAACAGAGACCCCTTGTGGGTCAGTTCAAGCCCGCGCGCCTTGCGTTCGAACAGCGTCACCCCGAGGTCGTCCTCCAGCGACTGAATTGCCTCGGTCACGGAGGATTGCGAGATTGAAAGCGCCCGCGCGGCGCCCGAGACGCTGCCCTTCTCAGCCGCCGCGACGAAGAACTGCAATTGTCTGATCGTGAAGGCCATGCCGCTCCCGCCCCTATTGCAGCCCCATCTCTGCGTCATTCGAGGCACGGGTCAATGGCCAGCCGCAGGTGCTGGCGACGGGGGGTGGTTAAGCGTAAAGGTTTTATGACAGTTTTATGACAGCCCGAGTCAGAAGCGCGACTCAAGGTCGAACAGGACATCCGCGTGAACGAACCCTCGCCCATTCTCTTCCTGCTCCACGTCGCCGGCGCGGCGGCGCTGCTGATCTGGGCGGTCCGGCTTGTCCGGACCGGGGTCGAGCGCGGCTGGTCCGTTCCCCTGCGCCGCCTTCTCCGGCGGGGCGCAGAAAGCCGTTGGCTGGCAGCCGCGACAGGAACCGGCGCTGCGGTGGTGTTGCAAAGCTCGACGGCCGTTGCCATCCTCACCTCGAACTTCGTTGCCGCCGGAACGCTTGTCGGCACCGCAGGGCTTGCGATCCTCCTCGGCGCCGATCTTGGTTCGGCCATCGTCGCGCAGATCCTTCTGACCCGGGCGGACTGGCTGGTGCCGTTGCTGCTGGTCGGCGGCGTCGGCCTGTTCCTGAAATCCAGGACCCGCGACTATCGCATGGCGGGCCGGGTGCTGATCGGCCTCGCCCTGATCTTCGTCTCGCTCTCGATGATCCGCGACGCGACCGAACCCCTGCGCGACAGCGCCGGACTTGCGACGGCGATGCGGTATCTCGGCGGCGACCCACTGACCGCCTTCGTCATCGGTGCGCTCTTTGCCTGGGCGGTACATTCCTCGGTCGCGGCAGTCCTGCTCTTCGTCACCCTGGCGGCGGAGGGCGTGCTGCCAGTTACGGCCGGCATCGCGATGGTGCTTGGCGCCAATCTCGGCGGTGCGATCATCGCCTATGTCCTGACGCTCGGTTCCGACATTGCGGCGCGGCGGGTTGTCATCGCGAACCTCGCCTTGCGCGGCGGCGGCGCGGCGGTGGCGCTGTTTGCCCTCTCGGTCTTCGCGCCCTCCTTCGACCTTCTCGGACCGACGCCGGCGCGGCAGGTGATCAACCTGCATCTCGCCTTCAACCTGGCGCTTCTTGTTGTTGCGCTGCCGTTCATCGGGCCGGTCCTGCGCCTTGTCGCGCGCTGGGTCACGCCCCCGGCCGAAGCCGCCAACCTCACCCGGATCAGCGCGCTCGACCCCACCGCACTTGCCAATTCCGACCGCGCCCTCGCCTGCGCCGCGCGCGAGGTTCTGCAGATGGGCGAAGGGGTCGAGGCGATGCTGCGCTCGGTGATCGGGCTTTACGAGGCCTGGAACGGAACGACCGCCGACGCGATCCGCGCGAAGGAAGCCGAGATCGACAAGATGCACATTGCAACAAAGCTTTACCTGGCGAAGTTGCAGCGAAACTCTACCGATGAGGACGTCACCCGCCGAGGCCTGGAACTGGTCGACATGGCGGTCAATCTCGAAAGTGCCGGCAATGCCATCGCCGATACGATGCTTGGGCTTGCCAGCCGGCTCGACCAGAGC
>JBNKFC010000410.1:0-1574 GCA_050289105.1 Paracoccaceae bacterium
TGTCGACCGCGACGAAGCGCGTGACGAGGGGGAAGACATAGCTCCACGGCCGCCAGACGGCGCGGTCGGCCGGTGCGCTCGCGATGGTTACGGTCTCGGGCAATTGCGCCCGAACGCGCGGATACCAGGTATATTCGTTCCAGATCGTGAAACTCAGCATCGCCGCGCCCACGGCCGCCGGCAGCGCCCATTTCGGCAGGCGCCGCCCGCTCAGGTGGTTCAGGATCAGGACCACGCCGGCCGCGCCGAAGCCGGCAGCGATGGTGGAGATGAAGTCGATCAGCATGGCGCGTCCTTCATGAAAGCGCCCCTTTGCCGTGGCCAAGCGCGGATTGCATCGTGCGCACGACGACGAAGGCGTCGCGCAGGTGGCTTCGTTCGAAATCCGAGAGATCACCCGGAGCGAGGAAGTTGTTGGGCGCCTCCCCTGCCCGGACCCGCGCCGCCTGATGGTCGAGCCGGGTCTGCGCGATGAGGTCGTAAGCCTCCAAGAGGTCACGGCCGCCCGTCGGAGACACCGCCCCGGCCTCGGCCGCCGACAAGAGCCTCGCGCGCGTGTTCACCGCAGTAAGACGCCCCTGCAGGGCGTAGACGCGGGCGAGATCGGTCACCGGCACGACACCCGAATGCTTCATGTCGATCTGGTTGCGATGCTCGCCCGAACGGATCGTCGCGAAACCGCGAATGAGCCCGAGGGGCGGCGTATGCTTCAGCGAATTGGCGATCATGTGGGCGACGAAGATCGAGTTCTTCGACGCGGCGGCGAGCGTGTCGGCCTGAATCTCGGCGAAAAGACCGGCGCTGCCGCCGATGGGGCGCAGGTCGAACATGACCGAGGCCAGCATCTGCGCCTCGGGGCTCGGCGTCGCGATCCAGCCACGGAAATACTCTCGCCAGACCCGCACCGGCTGGCACCAGCGCGGGTTCGTCGCCATCATGTCGCCGGGGCAATAGACGTAGCCGCATTCGTTCAGCCCGTCCGAGACCAGCTTCGCGAGCTTCGCGAAATACGCCATGTCACCGTCGGTCACGCTATCGTCGAGCATCAGGCAATTGTCCTGATCGCTGACGCCGGTCTGCTCCTGCCGGCCCTGGGAACCGCAGGCGAGCCAGAGATAAGGCACCGGCGGCGCCCCGAGTTCCGCCTCGGCGAGCGCGAGCAGGCGGCGGGTGACCGCGTCGGCGATATCGGTGATGAGCCGCGTCGTCACCTCATGCGCGTGGTGGCCGCCGACCAGTTGGACCAGAAGCTGAGGGATGCGCCGGGTGACGGTGGCCATTTCCGCGACGGTTTCGGCGCCGGCGATATCGCGGATCAGGACCGCCGAGGACAGGGCCTGAAACCGGGTCAGATCGGTCTGCGTCACCATGCCGACAAAGCGGCCGTTCTCGGTGATCGGCAGGTGGCCGATCTTCCGTTCCAGCATCAGGTGCAGGATGTCGGAGCCGAGTGCCGAGGGCGGCAGCGATACCGGGTCCGGTGTCATGATCTCGGCGATGGGTGTCGCCGGATCGCGACCCTCGGCCAGCACCTTTCCGGAAAGGTCGCGCGTGGTGACGACGCCGACGAGTCG
>JBNKFC010000411.1:0-7334 GCA_050289105.1 Paracoccaceae bacterium
AACGCAACGTTTCCGGCGGGTTCCCGCACTATCTCTCAAAATGGCCCGACTGGTGCCAGCGCCAGGCATCGGCGATCATCGTCGCCATGTTCGAGCGGTCCGGCCGCCAACCAAGCTCACTGACCGCGCGCGCGCTGCCCGAGACCAGGCTGACGGCGTCCCCGGCACGGCGGGCGCCGTAGACAACCGGCACCTCGCGGTTAGTGACGGACCGAGACTGGTCGATCACCTCGCGCACCGAGAAGCCTTTCCCGGTGCCAAGGCAGAAGACACGGGAACCCCTCCCGGCCTCCAGCCACTTCAAGCCAGCGACATGTGCGTCGACTAGGTCCATCACGTGGACGTAGTCACGGACGCAGGTGCCATCATGCGTCGGATAGTCGGTTCCAAAAACCGTCAGCGCCGGCCGCTTTCCGTCGATCGCGTCCAGCATCAGCGGGATCAGATGCGTCTCGGGCCGGTGAAACTCACCAAGTTCCCCGTCAGGGTCGGCGCCGGCAACGTTGAAGTAGCGGAAGATGACGGAGTTCAATCCGTGGCTCGCGCCGAAGTCGCCGAGCATCTGCTCGATCGCCATTTTCGACTTGCCATAGGCGTTGAGCGGGTTCTGCGGCGTTTCTTCGTTGAGGATCACTCCGTCCTGGTCGCCATAGGTCGCGCAGGTCGAGGAGAAGACGAAGTCCTTACAGCCCGCCGCGATCGCCGCCTCGATCAGGTTGAGGGCGCCGAGCACGTTCACGCGCCAATAGGTTCCCGGATCGCGCATCGCGTCGCCGACGAGACTGATCGCAGCGAAATGCATGACGGCCACGGGTTGCCACGCCGCGAAGACCTCGTCGAGCCGCGCTCGATCAGCGAGGTCGCCTTCCTCGAACGGACCAAACCGGACGGCGTCACGCCAGCCGGTGGCCAGATTGTCGAACGTCACAGGTATATAGCCGGCGGCTTTCAGCACCTTGCAGGCGTGCGAACCGATGTAGCCCGCACCGCCCGTCACCAGAACATGTCTTGTCATACGTTCCTACTCGGCGGCCTTCTGCATGGCGGTCATACCGATGAGGAATTGCCGGAACTCATCATGCAGCTCCGCGCGCGCCAGACCGAAGGCGACAGTGGCCTGAAGGAAACCGGCCTTCGAGCCGCAGTCGAACCGCTGCCCGCGGAACCGGTAGCCGTAGACATTGCCGGATTTCTTTATCTCTTCTGCAATCGCGTCGGTCAGTTGGATCTCGCCGCCCGCGCCGGACTTCATCCGGTTGAGGTTCTGCATGATCTTCGGCGTCAGGATGTAACGCCCGATGACGGCGAGGTTGGACGGCGCCTCTTCCGCCTTCGGCTTTTCGACCATGCCCTTCACCGAGACCATGGACCCCATGTCATCGCCGATTTCGAGCACGCCGTAGGACGACGCCTTTTCAGGCGCCACTTCCATGGCGGCGACCATGTTGCCGCCGACCTCGGCATGCGCCTCTACCATCTGCTGGAGGCAGGGCTTCTCGGCCGCGATGACATCGTCGGGCAGGATCACCGCGAAGGGTTCGTTCCCGATCAGGCGTCGGGCGCACCAGACGGCATGGCCGAGGCCCAGCGCCTTGTGCTGGCGGATATAGGCGATGGCGCCCGAATCCATGTTGGTTTCCTTGAGAACCTCCAGCAAATCGTCCTTGCCGGCCTTGCGCAGGTTCGCCTCAAGCTCGTGTGCGTGGTCGAAATAGTCCTCGAGAGCGCCCTTCCCGCGCGAGGTCACGAAGATGAATTCCTTGATGCCGGCGGCGCGCGCCTCGTCGATCGCGTACTGGATCAGGGGGCGGTCGACCAGGGTCATGATCTCTTTCGGGATCGATTTCGTTGCCGGAAGAAACCTCGTCCCAAGACCGGCAACCGGAAAGATCGCCTTTGTCACCTTACGCTTCATCGAACCACCATTCCGTTCCGCCCGGTCACTACCTGACCGCGTTTTTCCGCTCCGGGCCACATCTTAAGCGGCCCTCCGTACATAGAACAAGCATATGACATTTTAACGGCTCATTAGGGAGAAAAATGCCGAAAAATGAATCTGTTTGGCAACGGTAGGCCGGGGACCCGCGTTATTGTAGTCAGGATTTCCTGCCCCGTCGGCGACTCAACGCCTGTTCCGACAGCAATGCCGGACCCAGCGATCAAGCCATCGACATCTCGGCGAGCATCGTTTCGATTCGCTCGACGTCTTCGGGATTGTTCAGTTCCCAGAACTGCCGGCCCCGCGCCTCAACCTCGACGCAGAGGACCGGACGCTCCCGCTCCAGAAAGCGCAATTGTTCCAGCCCTTCAAGCTGCTCCAGCTCTCCCAATTCCCAGCGCGGATACGCGGCGAGCGCCGATGGGCGATAAGCGTAGACGCCGACGTGGTGGAAAACCGGCGTGGGCTCATCGTCCTGATATCGCCGCCCGGTATAGGGAATGACCTCCTTGGAGAAGTAGAGCGCCTTGTGGTCGCGACCGAACACAGCGGTCGTACCGCCGACGCGCCCTTCGCGGCGGTCGTGCAGGAATCCGTTCAGCGCGCGACCGTCGCAGCGGAGTACCGGCGTCGCCACCTCGGCGACCGGATCGGCGCGCAGGCCCGCGACGAGGGATTCCACGAACCAGTGCGGCGTCAGGGGTGCATCACCCTGGAGGTTTACCACTATGTCATAGCCGCCGCCCAGCCGGTCGTACGCCTCTGCGCAGCGTTCGGTGCCATTGCGGCAGGTATCGGACGTCATCACGACTTCGGCCCCGAACCCGGTCGCCGCATCGCGAATGCGATCGTCGTCGGTTGCGACGACCACCCGGTCGGCGCCGCCGACCTGCATTGCGGCTTCCCAGCTCCTCTGGATCAGGGTGCGCACCTGGCCGTCCGCGCCCTTCAATTCCACAAGCGGTTTGCCAGGGTAACGCGAAGACGCGTAGCGGGCGGGGATGACGATGAGAACGCTCATTCTTTCACCAGCAGCACGCCCGGCGCGTAGGCGATGAAGAAGGGGTTGGCGAAGCCCGGCTTGCCGTAGGTGAAGGGCGTATGATCGTCGAACCGCACGACTTCGCCCCCCGCACCGCGCAGGACCGCGTCTCCGGCGGCCGTGTCCCATTCCATGGTCCGACCAAGACGGGGATAGAGATCCGCCTCCCCTGTCGCCACCAGACAGAACTTGAGGCTCGACCCCGCGCTCGTCATGTCGCGGATCGCATAGCGGGCGATATAGTCGTCCGTCGCCTGATCGCGGTGCGATTTCGAGGCGACAACCATCAGCGCGCGGTTGTCCGGCACCGACACCGTGATCGGCTTTTGCGTGCCGGGGCGGCTCTTGTCGAACGGCCCGTCCTCTTCCACAGCCCGCCCGTCGGAAAGCGTATAGAAAAGCCGTCCCTTTGCAGGAGCATAGACGACGCCGCGCAAAGGCACGCCATTCTCGACATAAGCGATGTTGACAGTGAAATCGCCGCGCCGCTGTACGAACTCCTTCGTTCCGTCCAGGGGATCGACGATCAGGAAGGTGGAAACCTCTTGCCGATGGCTGTCGGCCTGCTCCTCGGTCACCAGCGCCACTTGCGGGAATGCTTCGGCCAGCCCTTCGGAGATCAGCGCGTCGGCAGCCTCGTCGGCCTCGGTGACGGGGCTTTCGTCGGACTTCGACTTCACCTCGAAATCGGGCGAGTTGTAGACGACCATGATCCGCTCGCCGGCCTCCAGCGCCAGCCTGCGCATGACATAGGTCAGATGATCGAAATCCACGGCAGGTCTCCTCGTCGGGCCCGAGTTGATCGGCGGACCGGTTAACCTTATGATGGCCCGTTAAGGGAACGGCAAGATTTCGCCGCGAAAAAAGCGGGCAGGCACGACAACATCGGCGGAAACGGCAGCTTTCATGTTCAGGGTTGAAACGCGGGCGACGGGGCTGACCTCATCTCTGGTTATTCTGGAGCTGATCTATCACAGCACGGTCCGCTCGATCCGGCGTGGGCACCGCAACGCGCTCATGGGTCTTTTGAACAATATCCTGCAGACCGTCATCTTCATCGGCGTCTTCTACATCATGTTCAGCGTTCTCGGCATGCGCGGCAACGCGATCCGGGGTGACTTCATCGTCTACATCATGTCGGGCATCTTCCTCTTCATGACCAACACCAAGACGATGGGCGCCGTTGTCGGCTCCGAGGGTCCGACATCTGCGATGATGCTGCACGCACCGATGAATACCGCTATCGCCATCGGTTCGTCGGCGCTTGCGGCGCTATACACCCAGATTCTGTCGATGGTTGTGGTGCTTGGCGTCTATCACATGGCCTTCGAGCCGGTCACCATCGAGGACCCGGTCGGCGCGATGGGCATGGTGATTCTCGCGTGGCTCAACGGCGTCGGCGTCGGAATGGTCGTCATCGCGGTCAAGCCCTGGTGGCCGGCCTTTGCCGGCATCGCACAGACGCTTTACAGCCGCGCCAACATGATCGCCTCCGGCAAGATGTTCGTCGCCAATTCGCTAACCTACACGATGCTCAAGATGTTCGATTGGAATCCTTTATTCCACATCATCGACCAGGCCCGCGGCTTTGCATTCATCAACTACAATCCTCACAATTCCGCGCTCAGCTATCCGATCTACGTCACCCTCGCGTTGATCATGATCGGCCTGATCGGCGAATTCCACACGCGCAAGCATGCCTCCCTGAGCTGGAGCGCCGGGCGCTGAGGCGGTCGTCGACACAGGCATGAGTCGGCCGACCACGCGCTGCCGAATGTCCTAATCCACGACGCGCAGGGTCAGGTTGATCCGCCCGCCCGCGGGAAGAAGCGTCGAGGTGCGGGGCGCAATCCTGTCAATTCCATGATAAGCCAGCCGAGCTTCGTCACCGAGGACGAGCACATCGCCGGAGTGCAGCCAGAAACTCTCGGTCGGGCTGCCCCGGGTCGAGCTGCCGATCCGGAACCGGGCATCGTCGCCGAGGCTGACCGAGAGAACGGGCCAGCGAAAGTCGGCCTCGTCTCGATCCTGATGGAGGCCCATGCGCGCGCCCTCGCCGTAGAAGTTCACCAGACAGCAATCGGGGTCGCGCTCACTGCTCACCAACCGGCGCCAGATCCCCAAGACCCGCGGCGGGATCGGCGGCCAGTCCGAGCCCTCCGGATGGCGGTCGACATAGCGGTACCCCTTGCGGTTGGAATACCAACCGTATTTGCCCGCAGAAGTCATTCGCACCGACATCGGCTTGCCCCAGGGCGTCAGCGGCGAGAACAGAGGCGCAGACGCAACGACGGCCCTGATATCGGCCACGATCCCAGCCTGTTCAGCCGCATCGAGATACCCGGAATGGAGCGATGCACCACGGATCATCACCGTCGGTGACGACACCGGGTGCGGATCTGAACAATCTTTGCGGTTTTCCACGGAATAACCCTGTTTTTCACGAACCGAGGGCGCTTGCAGCGTCCATGACCCCTCCTTATATACCCCTCGAAGCCGGTCGGGGATGCCCGGCCGAAATCTTGGGATCGGGGCCAGGGGCCGCAATCGGGTCTGACCCCAGAACATCGCCGAAGGAAAGGTTTAATACATGGCTAAAGTCATCGGTATCGACCTCGGGACCACGAACTCCTGCGTCGCCATCATGGACGGGTCGCAGCCGCGCGTCATCGAGAACTCCGAAGGGGCCCGCACGACGCCCTCAGTCGTCGGCTTCACCGACAGCGAACGCCTCGTTGGCCAGCCGGCCAAGCGTCAGGCAGTCACGAACCCCACCAACACCGTCTTCGCGGTCAAGCGCCTGATCGGGCGCCGGATGACCGACCCGGAAGTCGAGAAGGACAAGAAGCTTGTCCCCTATTCCATAGTCAACGGTGGCAATGGCGATGCCTGGGTCGAGGTGAAGGGCGAGAAGTATTCGCCGGCACAGATCTCCGCCGTGATCCTGCAGAAGATGAAGGAAACCGCCGAGAGCTACCTGGGTGAATCGGTCACGCAGGCCGTCATCACGGTTCCGGCGTATTTCAACGACGCCCAGCGTCAGGCGACTAAGGACGCTGGCAAGATCGCCGGCCTCGAAGTGCTGCGCATCATCAACGAACCGACGGCCGCTGCGCTGGCTTACGGCCTCGACAAGAAAGAGTCGAAGACCATCGCGGTCTACGACCTCGGCGGTGGTACGTTCGACATCACCATCCTCGAAATCGACGACGGCCTCTTCGAGGTGAAGTCGACCAACGGCGACACGTTCCTCGGCGGTGAAGACTTCGACATGCGCATCGTGAACTACCTCGCCGAGGAGTTCAAAAAGGAGCATGGCGTCGATCTGACCGGCGACAAGATGGCGCTTCAGCGACTGAAGGAGGCGGCCGAGAAGGCGAAGATCGAGCTTTCGTCCAGCCAGCAGACCGAGATCAACCAGCCGTTCATCTCGATGGACAAGAATACCGGCACACCGCTGCACATGGTCATGAAACTGACCCGCGCGAAGCTGGAAAGCCTCGTCAACGACCTCATCAAGAAGTCGATGAAGCCTTGCGAAGCCGCGCTCAAGGATGCCGGTCTGTCGAAGGGCGATATCGACGAGGTCGTTCTGGTCGGTGGTATGACCCGGATGCCGAAAGTCATCCAGGAAGTCACCGCCTTCTTCGGCAAGGAGCCCCACAAGGGCGTGAACCCGGACGAAGTCGTGGCGCTTGGCGCCGCCATTCAGGCGGGCGTTCTGCAAGGTGACGTAAAGGACGTCGTCCTTCTCGACGTGACCCCGCTCTCGCTCGGCATCGAGACGCTCGGTGGTGTCTTCACCCGCCTGATCGACCGCAACACGACGATCCCGACCAAGAAGAGCCAGATCTTTTCGACCGCCGAGGACAACCAGAACGCGGTGACGATCCGGGTCTTCCAGGGTGAGCGCGAAATGGCGGCGGACAACAAGCTCCTCGGCCAGTTCAACCTCGAGGAAATCCCGCCCGCACCGCGCGGCATGCCGCAGATCGAGGTCACCTTCGACATCGACGCCAACGGCATCGTCAGCGTCAACGCCAAGGACAAGGGCACCGGCAAGACCCAGCAGATCACGATCCAGGCCTCGGGCGGTCTCTCCGACGAGGACATCGAGAAGATGGTCAAGGACGCCGAGGCGAATGCCGAAGGCGACAAGAAGCGCAAGGAGCTGGTGGAAGCCAAGAACCAAGCCGAAAGCCTGATCCACTCCACCAAGAAGGCGCTCGAGGGCAATGACACCGCGGCCATCAAGACGGCGACCGAGGCGCTCATGTCGGCCAGCCAGGCGTTCAGCCAGAAGCTGTACGAGGCCGCCGCCCGCGACGCGAACGCGGCCGGCACCTCGGCCAG
>JBNKFC010000412.1:0-9719 GCA_050289105.1 Paracoccaceae bacterium
AGCATGGCAATGGGTGTTGACGAAACCCGGCAGGAGGAGACCGCCCTTCGCGTCGAGAACCTCTGCCGCCACCGTTCCGGCCGCCTCAGCCACCGGGCCGAGCGCCGCGATGTGACCATCGGTGATCGCGAGGGCCCCATCCGCGATCTCGGTGAAACCATCGTCCATCGTCAGGATGTGGGCATTGGTGATGAGCGTGTCGGCCGTTGCCGGGAAGTCGGTCATTCGGTCACCTCGGGAAGCGCCGGAATCAGCGCCTGCATCAGGGCGAGGAGCTTCGGTTGCAGCACCTTCGCCGCCTCCCAAACCTCGTCCTCGTTCGTCACATGGGTGTCGGCGACGCTCGACACTGCGGTGTTGGTCACCGCTGATATCGCGAGCACGCTGAGGCCAAGGTAGCGCGCCATGATCACCTCCGGCACCGTCGACATACCGACGAGATCGCAACCGGCAGACCGCAGGAGACGGATCAGTGCAGGTGGCTCGAAGCTTGGGCCGACCACATGGGCGTAAGTGCCGCGCTTCAGCCCGCCGATGCGTTCGGCGAGCGCCACGAGATCGGGATCGTAGGCGCGGTTCATCGACACGAAACGCGGCCCGAGCGTCGGATCGTTCGGCCCCAGAAGCGGATCGAGACCTGAGGCCACCGCAAGCGACAAGTGATCCTCGATCGCCACCAGATCGCCGACCGCGTAGTCCGGGTTCATGCCGCCCGCTGCGTTGGTAAGCACGATCGTCTTGGCGCCAAGCGCCGCCATGACTGCGACCGGGAAGGTGACCTCCTGCGGCAAATAGCCTTCGTAGAGATGCACGCGACCCTGCATCACGACGCAGTCGCGCCCGAAAAGTCGGCCGAGGATCAGCCGCCCCTCATGCCCCGGCGCGGTGGACACCGGAAAGCCGGGGATCTCTGCATAGGGAATGGCGACGCCCTCGACTTGATCGGCGAGCGGGCCGAGCCCGGAGCCGAGGACCAGCGCGATCTCGGGGCGGAGATCGGTCTTCGACCGGATGAACGCCGCCGCCTTGTCCCTTCTGGATTCGAGCATGCGCCCTCCCCGGCTGTGCTCTCAGGTTTTCGCATTCCGGTTGTGCCGGGGCAAGTCCGGCGGCGTCAGAGAACGCGGGCGAGGAAGGCGCGGGTGCGCGCCTCGCGGGGGTTGGTGAAGATTTCGGCGGGCGGGCCTTCCTCGACGATGCGGCCGGCATCAAGGAAACAGACCTTGTCGGCGGCCTCCCGGGCGAAGGCCATCTCATGTGTGGCAAGGACCATGGTCATCCCCTCGTCCTTCAGGGTGCGCAGGACATCGAGCACCTCACCCACCAGTTCGGGGTCGAGCGCCGAGGTCACCTCGTCGAAGAGCATGACCTCGGGTTTCATGGCGAGCGCCCGGATGATCGCCACCCGCTGCTGCTGCCCGCCCGAAAGCTGGTCGGGATAATGCCCCATCCGGTCGGCAAGGCCGAACCGTTCAAATAGCGCCTGAACCGAGGGCAGAAGTGCGTCCCTGCTTTTGCGATGGATGCGACGCGGGGCGAGCAGAACGTTTTCCAGCGCAGTCATGTGCGGGAAGAGGTTGAAGCTCTGAAACACCAGGCCGATGCGCTGGCGGATCGGCTGGGGGTCAAGCTCGGGGTCGGTGATGTCCTGTCCATCGAGGAGGATCTGCCCGTCATCGACGGGTTCGAGCAGGTTCATGCAGCGCAGGAGCGTGGACTTGCCGGAGCCGGACGTGCCGATCAGGCAGACCATCTCGCCCTCGTCGACGCTCAGGTCGATGCCGCGCAGCACCTCGTTCGCGCCGAAACTCTTCCAGACCCCGATCATCCGCAGCTTCGCCGCCATCAGCTGCGCGCCTTGTTCTGCCGGGCGATCATCCGGTCGACCGCACGGGTCGCGGGCACCGTGACGGCGAGGAAGATCAGCGCGGCGCCGAGATAGGGCGTGAAGTTCGCGTGGAGCGACTTGTAGACACCAGCCTGCCTGAGGATCTCAACGGGGCCTATGAACGACAAGAGCGCCACGTCTTTCTGAAGTGCGATCAGAAGGTTCATGTTGGCCGGGATCACCCGGCGGATCGCCTGCGGCAGGATCACGTAACGCATCGTGTCCCAGTGCGAGAGGCCGAGCGACGTCGCCGCCGCGCGCTGGCTTTCATGGATGGATTCGATCCCGGTCCGGTAGACTTCGGCGACATAGGCGGAATAGGTCAGGACCACCGCGACCGTGCCCCAGATATAGGGGCTGTTCCAGGGCCGGGGCAGACCGAGGCCGGGGATGCCGAAGCCGACGAGGTAGATCACCAGGATCACCGGCACGCCGCGGAAGACGTCGTTGTAAATGGTGCCAAAGAGCCGCAGCGGAAAGAGCGCGGGCGAGCGCGCGTCGCGGGCAAGAGCGATGACAAGGCCGAGAACGGCGATCATCGGCGCGCACCAGGCGAAGATCATCACATCGACAAGGAACGCTTGCAGCAGGCCCGGAAAGGTCTTCGCGAAGACATCGAGATTGAAGAACGATCTCTGCACCCTCTCCCATCCCGGCGCCATCGGCACGAGGATGACGACGAGCGCGACGACCGCCACCGTGCTCGCCGTGGCGATCGCGAGGCTGCGGCGGCGCAGATGCGCCTCGCGCAGCTCGCGCCGCGTCGGGCCGCGCGCGGCCCGACGGTTGCCGGCGGTCATCTCTGGATCGCTGGACGTCATTGTGTTCCGGTCACTCGATGACCGGGACGCCCGTCGCCTCTTGCAGCCATTCGGCTTCGATCGCGGCCAGCTTGCCGTCTTCGGTCATCGCGGCGATCGCCTCGTTGGCGCAATCACGCAAGGGATTGCCCTCCTCGAAGACGAGACCGAAGGAGTCGGGTGCATCGGCGCCCTTCGGGAACTGGCCGAGGACAACGCCGTCATCGAGCACGACCGCAGCGGTGTAGAGCGCGGTGGGCAGGTCCATCATCGTTGCGTCGACCTGGCCCGCCTTGAGCGCCTCTGCCGCGTCGGCGGTGTCGTCATAAAGCAGGGGATCGCTGTCGGGCGCCACCAGTTGCTGGATCAGCGCCGGCGCGGTCGTGCCTGCGGCGAGTCCCCATTTCAGCCCCTTGAGCGACGCGACCGTCGGCGTCGCCCCTCCATCGACCGTCGGCTTGCGCACCAGCACGGCCTGCGCCGCCGAATAGTAGGGGGAGGAGAAATCGATGGTCTGATCCCGCTCCGCGGTGATCGAATATTGCTGGAGATTGAAGTCGAACTCCTTCGGCCCCGGCTGGATGGCCTGATCGAAGGTGGTCGAGGTCCATTCCACATGCGCGGCGTCGAAGCCCATCCGCGCTGCGATCTCGTAGGCGACCGCAGCCTCGAAACCTTTGCCGGACGTTGGGTCGTTATCGATCACCCAGGGGAAATAGGCCGGATTGCCCGTGGCGATGGTCAGAATGCTGTCCTTCAGCGTCTTGCCCGCCGCGCAGCTCTCATCTGCCAGCGCGGCGCCGGTCGCGAAAGCCGCCATCAGCATCGCCGAAATCCCGATCTTGCCGATTTTCATCTCACAGTCTCCCTGATCTGTCGGGGCCAGACCGCCCCTTTGGCGACGAATCCCGCCAGTCTGGCCGGCGGCACAATCCGTGCTTCGCCACCAGACTTGCGCCCGGCGGGGCCTGTCAACAGGAGAATGCGCGCGGCGGGGGCCACGCCGTTCCGTTGCGTTCACACGCCAGGAATTCCGGCAATAAGCTTCGACCTCAGGACGAAGACTGCTACCCTGCCGCAAATCTCGATTCCCGGCCTGAATACATGGTGTGCCGATGTCCCTGCTCCGCGCCGCGACCCTGATCGGCCTGCTTGCCATTACAGTGCCCGCCCTGCCGCTGTCCGCAAAAGCCGAAGCGCTACTCGCCGTCGAGATCGTCACGGCCCGCGCCGAAGCACAATCGCGAAGCTTTTCGTTAACCGGCGAGGTCCAGGCGCGCGATACGCTGAGCGCCGCCTTCCCGACCGGCGGCAGGATCAGCGAGGTTCTCGTCGACGCCGGCGCGCAGGTCTCGAAGGGCTCGGTGCTGGCGCGGATGGATTCCGTGCAGCAGGAACAGGCGCTCCGCGCGGCCGAGGCTGGAATGCTCACCGCCAACGCCGACTACC
The DNA here is from genome assembly GCA_050289105.1 of Paracoccaceae bacterium. Taxonomy (GTDB): domain Bacteria; phylum Pseudomonadota; class Alphaproteobacteria; order Rhodobacterales; family Rhodobacteraceae; genus Albidovulum. The sequence goes on from JBNKFC010000412.1 coordinate 4,138, forward strand.
GCCAGGCGGCCGAGGACCTCGACCGCCAGGACGCGCTGCTCGATCGCGGCGCCACGACGCGCATTGCCCGCGACAGCGCCGAGGACGCGCTGCGCATCGCCGAGGGCATTCTGGCACAGGCGCGGGCCGAACTGAACCGCGCCACAAAGGCGGTGGCCGATACGGTACTGCTGGCGCCCGAGGACGCCACCGTGACCCGGCGCATGGCCGAGGCCGGCCAAATCATCGGCGCGGCGCAGCCTGTGATCGAACTGGCGCTTGGCACCGGCATGGATGCCCTCTTCGAAGTGCCCGAGGTGATGCTTACGACCGGCGAAGCGCCGCCGGACGTCACGCTCAACCTGCTCGACACGCCGGATCTGACCTTCCAAGGGCGGATCGAGGAAATTTCGCCGGTCGTCGACGCCGAGACCGGGACCGTGGCCGTCAAGGTTGCGATCCTGAACCCTCCCGCAGGCCTGACCTTCGGAGAGGCCGTGCGCGGCACCGTCGTCCGGACCGTGCCGGCGCAGGTGGTACTGCCGTATTCGTCGATCTCGGCAAGCAGCGACGGCCCGGCGGTCTGGCAGGTCGATCCCGTTACCATGGCCGTGTCGTCACTGCCGGTCGTCATCGACCGGTACGAAACTGGCCGCATCGTGCTGTCGGCCGGCGTCGCGGATGGAATGCTGATCGTTGGCAAGGGCGCGCAGCTTCTGTTTCCGGGACGCATCGTGCGCGCTGCGGAGGTGTCCGAATGAGGTGGCTCGCCCTTCTTCTCGTCTTGTCCGGGCCAGCTGTCGCCGCCAACGACGACGCGCCTAAGGCATCGGCACCCCGCCCGGTCGTCTCGGTCATCGTGAATCCGCAGACGGGCCTTCCGGTAACCTATGTCGGCTCCGTCGCCGCACGGATCGAAACAGATCTCGGATTTCCGCTGGTCGGCACCATTGCCGAGCGACCGGTCTCGGCCGGTGACACCGTCAAAAAGGACGAGGTCCTCGCCCGGCTCGACCCCGAGGACCTCGACGCCTCGCTGCGCGCGGCCGAGGCCGGCGTCGCGGTCGCCGAGGCACAGCTCAGATCCGCCACCGACGCCCGCGACAGGGCCCAGGAACTCGCCAGCCGCGGCGCGGGCAGCGCCACGCGGCTCGAGGATGCCAGCCGCGCGCTTGTCGCTGCCGAGGCGCGACTGGAACAGGCGCGCGCCGCCCTTGCCCGTGCCGAGGACCTGCGCGGACTGGCCACGCTGACCGCCCCGCAGGACGGGGTCGTAACCGCCGTGTCGGCCGAGCCGGGCGATACGTTGTCGGCAGGCCAGCCCGTCGTCCGGCTGGCCGCGACCGGCGAGCGTGAAATTGTCATCGACCTCAGCGAACAGGACGTCGCTACCCTTTCGACCGGCACGGCCTTCACCGCCCGGCTCGCCGCCAATGCGGCGGTGAGCGCCGAAGCGGTCCTGACGCGCATCGACCCCGTGGCAGAACGCGCGACGCGCACACGCCGGTTGCACCTGACGCTCACCGATCCGCCCGATGGTTTTCGCCTCGGCGCGCTGGCTCGGGTCACACCCGAGGCACGTGCCGATGCCGGCGTCGTTCTGCCGGCTGGCGCGATTCTCACCCCGGACACTGCGCCCGCGGTCTGGGTCGTCGCCCCCGGTGACCGCAGCGTCAGCCGCACCGATGTGGTGCTCGGCCCCTCGGTCGGCGGTTTCGTCATCGTCGCCACCGGCCTTGCCGCAGGCGACGAGGTTGTGACGAAGGGTATCCATTCACTTCAGGACGGGCAGATCGTCGGCCCGCGCGTGGCGCCATGACCCGCTTCAACCTCTCGGACTGGGCGCTCAACCACCGCTCCTTCGTGTGGTTCCTGATGATCGTCTCGCTGGTGGCGGGAATCCTAGCCTACATCTCCATCGGGCGCGAAGAGGACCCCGATTTCGCGATCAAGACGATGATCATCTCGGCCGCCCTGCCCGGCGCGGACACGGCCGAGACACTGACTCAGGTCACCGACCGCATCGAAAAGAAGCTCGAAGACCTCGACGAACTCGACTTCACGCGCTCCGTTACCGCGCCCGGCCGCGCGGTCGTCTATGTCGAATTGCTTCCCACCACCAAGGCGCGGAACCTGCCGCTTATCTGGCAACGCGTTCGCAACATGATGGGCGATATTCGGGGCGAATTTCCGGCCGAGTTCGCGGGCTTCCAGTTCAACGACAATTTCGGCGACGTCTTCGGCAACATATACGCCTTCACCTCGGACGGTTTCACCCCGCGCGAGGTGCGCGACTACGCCGAAACGGTGCGCCGCGCCGTCCAAGCCCTGCCCGATGCCGGCAAGGTCGAGATTTTCGGCACCCGAGACGAGACGATCTATCTGGAATTCTCGACCGAAAGGCTCGCTGCACTGGGCCTCAACCAGCAGGCGGTGCAGGCGACCCTTGCCGCGCAAAACGCGATCCTGCCCTCGGGCGTCATAGATGCCGGGCCGGAGCAGGTGCTTGTCCGCATCGGCGGCCAATTCTCCGGCACTGAAAGCCTCGAAGAGATCAACCTGCGGGTCGGCGACAGATTCTTCCGGCTGACCGACGTCGCCGATATCCGGCGCAGTTACGAGGACCCGCCGTCGACGCTCTTCCGCTATCGCGGCCAAGAGGCGGTCGGCCTAGCCGTGGGCATGAAAAAGGGCGCCAACATCGTCGACTTCGGCGCCGTGCTTTCCGCCGTCATCGCGAAAGCGCAGGCTGAGCTGCCGGTCGGCCTCGATATCCATCAGGTCGCCAATCAGCCGCATGTTGTGGACGAGGCGGTGGGCCACTTCCTTCAGGCCTTGCTGGAGGCCGTGCTGATCGTCCTTGCCGTCAGCTTCATCTCGCTCGGGCTCAGGGCGGGGCTGGTCGTCACCCTGACGATCCCCCTCGTTCTCGCCATCACCTTCGTCGTGATGGATTATACCGGCTTCACCCTACAAAGGATTTCGCTCGGCGCACTGATCATCGCGCTCGGCCTTCTCGTCGACGACGCCATGATCGCGATCGAGACTATGATCGCGCGTCTGGAAAAGGGAGAGAGCTTGAGCAAGGCGGCCTCCTTTGCGTGGACCTCGATCGCCTTCCCGATGCTGACCGGCACCCTCGTCACCGTGGCCGGGTTCATTCCCGTCGGCCTCAACAATTCCGCCGCGGGCGAGTTCACGTTCTCTCTCTTCGTCGTCATCGCGGTGTCGCTGCTGGTGTCGTGGATCGTCGCGGTGCTTTTCGCACCGCTTCTGGGCGTGACCTTCCTGCCCGCGAAGATGAAGCATCACGATGCCGAACCGGGCCGGGCGCGGCGGGCTTTTCACCGGCTCCTGCGCCTTGCGATGCGGTTTCGCTGGGCAACGATAGCACTGACCGTCGCAGCATTCGCCGTCTCGATCTTCAGCATGCGTTTCGTGGAGCAGCAATTCTTTCCGAACTCGGACCGTCCGGAACTGATCCTCGACTTCGCGCTGCCGCAGAACGCCTCCATTGCCGAGACATCCGACCAGATGGCGCGGATGGAAGCGCGGCTCGACGGGAATGAGAATGTGCTCTTCTGGTCGGCTTATGTCGGACGCGGCGCGCCGCGCTTCCTTCTGGCCTATGACGTGCCGACGCCGGGGCCGAACATGGGCCAGATCGTCATCCAGACCCCTTCGGTCGAGGCGCGCGACGCGCTCCGCGCCGAGCTGCGCGAGATCGCGGCGAACGAGTTCCCGGGCATAGACATCTACGTGAAGCTTCTAGATATCGGTCCGCCCGTGGGCCGTCCGGTACAATACCGCATTTCCGGTCCCGACCCTGACCAGCTCCGCGACCGCGCCCGCGATCTCGCGGCGCTGATGGCAACGGACGACCGGTTGTCGAATATCGTCATGGACTGGAACGAACCCGCGCGCGTTGTTCGGGTGAACATCCAGCAGGACAAGGCCCGACAGCTTGGCGTAACGCCGCGCGACATCGCCTCGGCGCTGAACGCGATCTACGACGGCACGACCGTGACACAGCTTCGCGACGCGGCCTATCTGGTGGACATCGTCGCGCGCGGCGACGCGGCATCCCGTCAGTCCGTCGAGGCGCTGGCAGGTCTCCAGCTGTCGACGTCGAGCGGTGTGACGATCCCGCTGCGTTCGCTCGCGACCTTCGAATACGGAACCGAGCAGCCGGTGATCTACCAGCGCAACCGGATGCCGACGATCACCGTGAAAGCGGCGATCACGACCAAGGATCAACCGGCGACGATCGTCGCAGACTTTTCCGGCCGGATCGCCGAATTTGGTGCGGCCTTGCCGCTCGGCATGCATGTTGAGGTCGGCGGGTCGGTTGCGGAAAGTGCCAAGAGCCAGGCACCCATCGCCGCCGTAGTGCCGCTGATGATCCTGATCATGCTGACGCTGATCATGGTCCAGACTCAGGGCTTCCGTCTCGCCTTCGTTGTTCTCTGCGCCGCCCCCCTTGGCCTCATCGGCGTCGTCGCCGCCCTGGTTCCCTCCGGTGCGCCCCTCGGTTTCGTCGCGATCCTCGGCGTCCTTGCCCTCATCGGCATCCTGATCCGCAACTCGATCATCCTCGTCGACGAGATCGAGGTCTTGCGCGAAAAGGGCCGCCCCGCCTGGGACGCGGTGTTCGAGGCATCGGACGCCCGCGCCCGGCCGATCCTGCTGACTGCGGCGGCGGCGAGCCTCGCCCTGATCCCGATCTCGCGGCAGATCTTCTGGGGGCCCATGGCCTACGCGATGATGGGGGGCATCATCGCCGGAACGATCATCACGCTCGTCTTCGTGCCGGCGCTCTACCTCGCGGTCTTCCGAGTGAAGCCGGAGCGTCAGGAATAGTCCGACAACAGAAGGTGAAGGGGGGCCACATCCTCCCCCACCGACGGAAGGCGGCCGATCTTCTCGCGGAAGACGTTGTCGGTGCGGTCGTCGTTGATGGTAGAAACCTCGCCGATCAGCACATCAGCGCCCTCGGCCCAGAAAGCGTGCCAGATCCCGGGCATCAGGGTCACCGATTGCCCCGGTTCGAGTTTCAGGAGCCCGCCTGCGGGCAGGTGCCTGTGCGTACCATCGACCGGCACGGCAACCTCCGACTTCAGGTCGATCCCGGCCTCCGCAAGGCCGGATCGGCGGCCGTCTTGTGGCGCCAGATTCCGCGTAGATCGAGGGAAAATACAACTCTTCCGCGAAAGCTTCATCGGTTCAGACGATGCGGCGCCACATTTCCGCCTCAATTCTGAGGGGGAGCCGCAAGCTTGACCTTCGGTTCGTCTCTCTCTGACCCGGCGCCAATCCGGGACCAAATGGAACGCATGTTAGGAGAATCCAAATGCGCGATGCTATCGTGAAGAACTTCAAACGCCTCGTTCGCTGCGAAGAAGGCGTGACCCTGGTCGAATACGGCATCGGCGTGACCCTGGCGGTCGCTGTCGGCACTCTTGCCCTGACCAACCTCGGCAACGCGATCATCGGCAAGCTCGGCCAAGCTGCGGCTCTGATGCCCTGAGCCTGCGCGCTCTGCAGGCCGGACCCCACTTGGCGGTCCGGCCTGCGCCACCGCCCTGCCGAACAGCGCGATCCGG
>JBNKFC010000413.1:0-6815 GCA_050289105.1 Paracoccaceae bacterium
CAGAACGATACCGTGCTGGGCGGTCTGGGCGCGGACGTCGTCTATGGCGATGCCGGCAATGACGTGCTCGACGGTGGTGACGGCGATGACTACCTGCACGGCGGCACCGGCGACGACACGCTGACGGGCGGCGCCGGCGCCGACACCCAGTTCGGCTGGGACGACCGCGACACCTTCACCGGCACGACCGCCGGCGACAGTATCGACGGCGGCGAAGGCGGGATCGACTACGACACGCTCGACCTCCGCGACTGGGGCAAGGCCGCCACCAACATCATCTTCGACCCGAGCAACCATGAAAACGGCGTCGTCGAGTTCCTTGATCCGCAAGGAAACATCGTCGGCACCCTCACCTTTGAAAACATTGAGAATATCGTGCCCTGTTTCACACCCGGAACCTCGATCGCGACGCCCAGGGGCGAACGCGCCGTTGAAGAGCTTAAAGTCGGCGACAAGGTCGTTACCCGAGACAACGGTATCCAGGAGATCCGCTGGATCGGTCATCGCGCGCTCGACTACGGACAACTTGCCGCCCATGCGCATCTGAAGCCGGTGCTGGTCTCGCAAGGCAGCCTAGGGCAGGGCCTGCCGGAGCGCGACATGCTGGTCAGCCCGAACCACCGCTTCCTCGTCGCGAACGAGCGCACGATGCTCTACTTCGAAGAGCACGAGGTGCTGGTCGCGGCCAAGCACCTGACGAACAGCCGCACGATCAAGCCGGTCGAGTCGCTGGGCGTGACCTATGTGCACTTCATGTGCGACCGCCATGAAGTGGTGCTGGCGAACGGGTGCTGGACGGAATCCTTCCAGCCGGGCGACTATTCGTTGAACGGCCTCGGGAATGCCCAGAGAAACGAAATCTACGAGGTTTTTCCTGAGCTTGCGGAAGCCGAAGGGCGCAGGGGTTATGTTTCCGCACGACGGACTCTGAAGCGGCACGAGGCGTCGTTGCTGCGGGACTGATCGGGCGCGGCCGCGCGCCGCAGGGACTGAGGGAAGCCATGCAGGCGGCAGGCGACATGATCTTCGGCGACGGCGTCCTTCCTGACGCGGTGCCGTCGGTCGTCCGTCTGGTCTACGCCGAAGGCTCCGGTTGCCTTGGGCGGGTAGAGCGGCTCGACGGCGACAACCGGACCTCCGGGCAGGTCGACATGGGGCAGATCCTGGCGCAGGTCCCGTGTTTCACACCCGGCGCGCGGATTGCGACGGAGCGCGGGGAGCGTCCCGTCGAAGCCCTCCGGCCGGGCGACCGGGTCGTGACGTTCGACCACGGCATGCAGTCGGTGCTCTGGACCGGAACCACGTCCTATGGCTGGCGCGATCTCGGCGCGTTGCCGGTGCTGCGGCCGGTCAGGATAAGGGCCGGCGCGCTTGGCGACGGGGTGCCGGAGCGCGATCTTCTGGTCTCGCCCAACCATCGGCTTCTGGTCCGTCCGCGGACGTGCGACACGGGTGTGGCCGAGGCGCTGGTCCAGGCGATCGATCTGGTTGGCCGGCCGGGGATTGACGTTGTGGCGCCCCTGTCGGTCGATTACGTCCATGTCCTCCTGATCCGGCACGAACTGGTCATGGCGGACGGGGCCTGGACGGAAAGTTTTCAGGCCGAAGCACCCCGGCTGGCCGGCTTGAACCCGGTGCATCGGGCTGAAATCGCCCGGATTCTGGCAGCGGACGGCATTACGGTGGTGGCAACGGTCCGCCCTGAGATCACCGGCGCGGATGTCGGGGCCACGCACTGCTGACCCTCAGGTCTGGCACACGCTCACGGAAGGCAAGAAGTGCTGGTGACAACAACACGTTCTGGTTGTCACATTCCCGCGGACCGCAACATTCTGCGCCGATATGCCGTAACGGTGCCTTAATAGAGTCTTAATCTCTGGCTACGGATCTGACGTCGCGGCAAGGTCCGTGACGCAGTGCGTACGAGGAGAGCCGGGGATGTACGGCAAGTCTGTAGAAGTCTCGACCCCGATGGGATCGAGCAATCATTCGCGCAAGATCGGTGGGCCCGCGCGGCGTCAGGCGCCGCATACCCCCTGTTTTACGGCAGGAACCGAGATTGCAACCGCGCGCGGCCCGGTCCCGATCGAGGACCTCAGGGTCGGCGACCGCGTGCTGACCCGCGACAACGGCTACCGACCGATTCGCTGGATCGGCGCGCGTCGCTTTGATGCCGCCGCCCTTGCCGAATTTCCGGACCTTCAGCCGGTGCGCATCCGCAAGGGGGCGCTTGGCAACGGCCTGCCTGAGCGTGATCTGACGGTCAGCCCGCAACACCGGATGCTGCTCATCGGGGCGGGGGCAGAGGCCCTTGCCGACGAAACCGAAATCCTCGTGGCGGCAACCGACCTTGTCGAGATGGGCATCGCGGAACCGGCGCACCATATCGAAGTCGTCTATTACCACCTCATGTTCGACGCGCACGAGATCGTCTGGGGAAATGGCTGCTGGAGCGAAAGCTTCCTTCCCGAGGCGGTGGCGCTTGAGGGGCTGCATTCGGCGCAGCGCCGCGAGATCCTTATGATCTTCCCGGAGCTGGCAACACCTGGGGGTCAGCTCGCCTATGGCCCGGCTCGGGTGGCCTTCGTCCCGGCGGCGCGACCGGCAGTTGCCATTGCCGCCTGAGGCGGCGCGCTCAGTCTTCGTTAGCGCGCCTCCAGGCCTGCCAGTCCTCCGGCGTGTCGAGATCGGTCACGGCACGCCGCCCAGGCAGGGCGCAGAGCGTGACCTTCTCGCCTTCCAGCACGACACGTCCGCCACGATCGCCGGTCAGCACCGCCATTTCCTGCATCAGGCGGCGCGGCAGAATGACCGGATGACCGGCCTCCTTGCCGTCCTCGGTCGTGGCACGGACCGGGCGGGTGGGATCCTTGGCGAAGACGGCGATCAGGCGATCAAGGTCGCCGCGTTCGATACCGGGCATGTCGGGCAGAAGCACCATGAGCCCTTCGGCGGGGCCGATCTCGCGCGCGCCGGCGCGCAGGCTCGCGGCCATGCCTTCATGCGCATCCGGGATCGACACGATACGGACGCCAAGGCCGAGAAGCACGGCACGGCGCGCCGGGACCAGCGGGCCCGACGCCGGCAGGGTCACGATCACCGTCGCGCCGGTGCCGACCGCGAGCGCCGCCATGTGACGCAGCGCCGGCTCTCCGGAAACTTCTTCGAGGAGCTTGTCCGAGCCGCGCATCCGGCGCGAGGCGCCGGCGGCCGGAATGAGGATCGCGAGGTCTGTCATGCGGCGGCTCTCCTCCGGGGTCGTCCCTGGCGTAGCTGCATTCGCGCTTCGCGATCAGTATCGGTGCGGTTGGTGGCAGGGCGCAAGGGGAATGGCGGGGGCGCGGCGGGTGCAGTCACCATCCGTCGCCCGGACTTAATCTCTCCTGTCCCGCGCCGAGCACCGGGCGGTTCCGGGGGAAACGCCCACTGGACGCCGCCTCACCCCCTCATACGCTCGCCGTCTGCGTCCCAGAGCGCGCCCGTGACGAGCTTGGCCTTGCAGCGCGTGCCGAGGATCTCGATCTCCGCCTCGAGCCCGTCGCGGATAAGATCGACGGGCAGGAACCCCTGCGCCACCGATTGGCCGGTCCAGTGCGAATAACCGCCGGAGGTGCAGAAACCCACCACCTTGTCACCGATCCAGATCGGTTCGTAGGCGACGACATCAGCGTCCTTGGCATCGACGATGAAGGCGCAGAGCCGGCGTGTCGGGCCCTCGGCTTTCTCCTTCAGCGCCGGGGCCTTGCCGATCCAGTCGGCGTCCTTGTTCCAACGGATGAAGCGGTCGATGCCGGTCTCGCCCGGGAAGTAGTCGGGGCTGAATTCGCGCGCCCAGGATCCGAAGAACTTGTCGAGCCGCAACGACATCATCGCCCGCATGCCGAAGGGACGCAGTCCAAGGTCCTGGCCCGCCTCCCAGAGTGCATTCCAGAGCGCGCGCTGCTTCATGAAATCGCAGAAGATCTCATAGCCGAGATCGCCCGTGTAGCTGACGCGCTGAACGAGACAATCGACCATTCCCACCGTCAACTGTTTCGCATCCATGAACTTGAACGCCGCGCCCGAAACATCCGCCCGAGTCACCCGCGCCAGAAGATCGCGGGCCTTCGGGCCGGCGATCTGGAAGCCGGTGATGCGGTCGGACATGTTCTCGACCGTCACGCCCTCGTCGAGGTTCTGCTGGAACCAGCGCAGGTGCTGGTCCTGCGCACCGTAGGAGCCGGTGATCTGGAATTCGGTCTCGCTGATGCAGGTAACGGTGAAGTCGCCGATGATCTTGCCCTTGGGGCTGAGCATCGGCGTCAGGCTGAGCCGACCCGGTTTCGGGATCGCGCCGGCCATGATCCGGTTGAGCCAGGCCCGCGCGCCCGCACCGGTGACGCGAAACTTGCCGAAGTTCTGAACCTCGTTGATGCCGACGCCCTCGCGGACCGCCATGACCTCCTGCCGCGTCGCCTCCCAGGCGTTGGAGCGCTTGAAGCTCGGCGTCTCATAGCGCGGTTCACCCGGAAGGGCGAAGTAGTTCACCACCTCCAGCCCGTATTGCTGACCCCAGACCGCGCCCATGCCGTCGAAGATGTCGTACATCGGCGTGGTGCGGAAGGGGCGTGCGGCGGGGCGTTCCTCGTTCGGGTAGGAGACCGAGAAGCGCATCTGGTAGTTCTCGATGACCTTCGGGACGGTGTAGCCCGGCGTCGTCCACTTGCCGAAGCGCGCGACGTCGAAGCCACGGGGATCGACCTCGGTCTCGCCGTGGATCATCCATTCGGCCAGCGACTTGCCCATGCCGCCACCTTGGCTAAACCCGGCCATGACCGCGCAGGCTGACCAGTAGTTCCGCAAGCCCGGCACGGGGCCGATCAGCGGGTTGCCGTCAGGGGCGAAGGTGAAGGGGCCGTGAATCACGCGCTTCACACCAGCGCGCTGCAGAACCGGGAAGCGGCGATAGGCGAAGGCGACGGAGTCCTCGATCTTGGTGAAATCCTCGTTCAGAAGCTCGTGCCCAAATTGCCATGGCGTGCCGTCGAGGGCCCAAGGTTCGCAGGGCTTCTCGTAGAAACCGATGCAGAGCCCGCGCCCTTCCTGGCGCAGATAGCTTTCGCCACCGGGGTCCATGACATGCGGGAATTCCTTGCCGGTCTTCAGGACATCCATGATTTCCGGAATGTCGTCGGTCACGAGGTACTGGTGCGCCATCGGCAGAAGCGGCAGGTAGACCCCCGCCATGGCGCCGACCTCGCGCGCCCAAAGGCCGCCCGCGTTGACAACATGCTCGGCATGGATCGTACCCTTCTCGGTCACGACGTCCCAGGTGCCGTCGGCGCGCGGGTTCGTCTCCAGGACCCGGTTGTGCAGCACGATCTCGGCCCCGCCCATGCGCGCCGCCTTTGCGTAGGCGTGGGTCGTGCCCGAGGGGTCGAGATGGCCGTCCAAGGGGTCGTAGAGCGCCCCGATGATGCCATCGAGGTTCACCTGGCCATAGGTGAACTTCTCGATCTCCTCCGGCCCGAGGATCTCGGTGTGAAGGCCCATGTAGCGGTGCTTGGCGCGTTCGGCCTTCAGCATCTCGAACCGGGCCTGATTGTCGGCAAGGGTGATGCCACCGACATGGTGGAGCCCACAGGACATGCCGGTTATCTCCTCCAACTCCTTGTAGAGCTGGATCGTGTAGCCCTGAAGGGCGGCCATGTTGGTGTCGCCGTTCAGCGTGTGAAAGCCGCCCGCTGCGTGCCAGGTGGAGCCAGAGGTCAGTTCCGAGCGCTCGATCAGGATGGCGTCGGTCCAGCCGTATTTGGTCAGGTGATAGAGCACCGAGCAACCGACGACACCGCCACCGATGACCACGACCTGTGCATGCGTTTTCATGGATGAGTTCCTTGACCTGTGCGGCCGGGGCCGCGCCGCTTTCTTCCGGAAAATGGCAAATGCCTTGCCGACCAGAGAGAAAGTCCGCGACAATTTTCGTCGGTTTCGGGTGACGGCATGCCGAAATCGGCGATCTGCAACCGGAGTTGGATGTCCCGCGGCGGTTGCGCTACCTAGCAGGGGCAAAGTCAGCCAAACAGGTGGAGCGGCGAATGATTCTGTTCAGGCTTCTTGGATCTCTTGCGCTCCTTGCCGTTGCGCTGGTTCTCTTCGTGGCGCTGCGCCCGCTTCTGCCGATCGATGAGACGCGTTATCTCGACGTCGCGTGGGAGATGTGGCTGACCGGCGATCTCTTCCACCTCACACGGAACTTCGAGCTCTACACCCACAAGCCGCCCTTGCTGTTCTGGCTGATCAACCTGGTCTGGCAGCTGACGGGCGTGAGCGAGTTCGCGGCCCGGCTCGTGGCGCCCGGTTTCGCGGTCGCCTCGGCAATCGCGATGGCGCGGCTCGGGCGGCGGCTCTGGCCCGAGGATGGGGCGTCGGGCGCGCGGGCGGTTCTCGTTCTCGCGGGCTTCACGGTGTTTCTCATCTATGCCAGCGCGACGATGTTCGACACGATGCTCGCCTTCGCGACGATCCTCGGAATGGGGCTTCTCTGGCGGATCGGGGAGGGTGAAGACGGCCGGTGGATCTGGGGTGCGTTCGGCTCGGTCCTTGCCTTCGGCGTCTATGCCAAGGGGCCTGTGATCTTCGTTCACCTTATGCCGGTCCTTCTGACCATGCGCTTCTGGGCTGCGACACCGCCACGCGTAAGCGATGCTGCGCGGGGCTTCGGCGTGGCGATGGCGGCGGGGTTGGTGCTGGTGGCGTTCTGGCTTGTGCCGGCGCTGGTGGCCGGGTCGGCCGCCTACCGGGAGGAGTTGCTCTGGACCCAGTCGGCCGCGCGG
>JBNKFC010000414.1:0-35288 GCA_050289105.1 Paracoccaceae bacterium
CGACCACAACCCCCGCGCCCTCATGCCCGAGGATCGCCGGGAACAACCCTTCCGGATCCGCGCCAGACAGCGTGAACTCGTCGGTATGGCAGATCCCGGTGGCCTTGATCTCCACCATCACCTCGCCCGCCTTCGGACCGGAAAGGTTCACATCCATCACCTCAAGTGGCTTGCCTGCCTCCACCGCTACCGCCGCTCGCGTCCGCATCCTGTCCTCCCGAAACGTTTTTGATGCCCGTCTTGGAGCGCTAGGGTTGAGTATAGGCGGGGGGAGGCACCCGACAATTGCGACCTTAGTTTGTAGATCGGACCCTTGGGTCCCCGGCCCGCGCGCGCTTATACTCGGGTCAGGCCGAAAGGGAGACACGGACATGAAAGCCGCAGGATCGCTCCTTTGTCTGGCATTCGTTTGCCTGACGACCGTTCCCCTTGCGCCATCCCGCGCCGTCGCCGCTGACAATGCGGATCCCGACTGGCCCTGCATCCAGCGCCGGACCGGGGCGATGTCGGCCGGTGTGATGTGGCCCCTGCCGCTCGGCGACTCCAGAGCTGAGGGTGAGGCGGGGGACCTCGCGGCCGCGCTCGCCCTGAGGCGCGTCGATCTCGACGAAGCGGAAACGCGGGTGACGAGCTTCGCCGCTGCGCATCCCGGATTTGGCGCCGACGAATGGGGCGCCATCTTCCGCAATGCCTTCGAGCGGATCGATCATGATCGCGAGCGGGTGCTGAAGGGCATCGTGCGCTATGCCCGCAGCCAGATCGCGCTTGCGGCGCGGATCGACGACGCGCATGCGGAGATGACACGGCTCAACGCCGAAAAAGCGCCCGACTTCGACCGGATCGACGCGCTCGAGGAACAACTCGACTGGGACGAGCGCATCTACCGCGATCGGGAACGTGCGCTGACCTATGTCTGCGAAACCCCGGTTCTGCTGGAAAAGCGCGCCTATGCGGTGGCGCAGATCCTGCTCAAGCAGCTGCCCCAATAGCGCGTCATTCCCATTCCATCTCGGTATAGGCAACGGTGGCGTTGCGGGCGTTGTAGAGATCGAAAAGCTGCCATCGCGCCGCCTCGCCCCGGCCGATCGTGCGCGACGCGGCGCTGAGGGGCTGGCCGTCGTCGAGCGCCGCACGGGTATCGGCTGCCAGTAGGTCAAGATACCGCGCGAGGTCAGCACCGCCTTCGGGCCAGGGCAAGGCGGGGCCGCCATGTCCGGGAACGATCAGCGTCGCCTGCTCGTCTCGCATATTGGCCAGCACGGCCTGCCAGCCCCGTAGCGACCCGTCGAGCGCCGGCGCGTGTTCGGCAAAGACGAGGTCGCCGGTGAAGAGAACGCCCGTGGCGCTGTCGGAAACGGTAAGGTCGGTCGCCGTGTGCGCCGTCGGCCGCGCGGTCAGCGTCAGAGTGCGGCCGCCGAGGTCGAGCACCTCGTCTGTCGCAACTTCGTGATCGGGGGTGGGGATATGGCTGCCGAGAAACCCTTCGTCTCCGATCAGGGCGGCGAAGTTGTCGCTGTAGGACTCTTCCCGGTCGGCAAGCGCGCGGGCAAGGCCGGTGCGGCCGACGATCCTCGCACCCGCTTCGGCAAGCGGGGCCGTCCCGAAGACGTGGTCGGGGTGCATATGGGTCAGGATCACGGCCACGATGGGCCGGTCGGAGCGTTCGCGGATCGCGAGATAGACCTCTTCGCCGATCGCGCGTGACCCGCCGGCATCGATCACCGCGACCGCCTCGGTGCCGATGACAAAGCCGATATTGGCGACATCGCCGCGATTGCCGGACCCCGGTTCGGCCACCTCGCCGCGATGGGCGAAGACGCCGGGCGCGACCTCGGTAAAGGCGAGGCGCGCGGCCCGGCGGGGGGCGCATGTCGGGGGGGCGGGGGCGTCGCCCGGGATCACCGGCGGGCGGCGGGCGAGCGCGGCGCGGCAGTCGGCCTCGGACGCGGCGGCATAGCCGGGAAGGACCGCGTCGCGACACGCTGCGCCCTCCGCCGTGCCGATACAGAGCGTCACCAAGGCTTCGAACATCGCGGCCTCCGGCGGGTATCGTGCGCGATACCCCTTGGCTCTGCCACACATCCGAAAGGTTGAATTTCCGCGGCGACGCTCATGTGATAAGGTCGCGTCGCGTAGGTAACGGAGCGATGCCAATGAAACAGCTTCTCGCGGGCCTTTCGCTTGTCTTGGCCGTATCGGCACCCTTCTCTCTGACGGCAGCGGAAAACCCGATGGTCGAGGGCCCGACCTGGGCCGAGATTTCGGGCGACATCGTCGGCGACGTGGCGCTGCGGGACGGCAGCGCGCTTCTCAGCATCGACGCGCCCTACCGGGCCGAGGATGCCGCAACCGTGCCGGTGGTGATCGAACAGGCCGACGAGGGGCCGGTCATCAAGGGGCTGAAACTCGTCATCGACGAGAATCCCTCCCCGCTTGTGGGAGAGTTTCGCTTCGGTCCCGCGATGCATCCCCTCAAGCTCGAAACCCGGGTGCGGGTGAACCAGTACTCGAACCTGCGCGTGATCGCTGACACCGCCGAGGGCAGCTTCATGACCGGCCGTTTCGTCAAGGCCTCGGGCGGTTGTTCCGCTCCGGCGACGAAGGACCCCGAGGCGGCGCTGGCCGGGATCGGCGAGATGCGGCTGAAGCTTTTCGAACCGGCCAAGCCGCAGCAGTCCACCGCTCGGCGCGAGGCGCAGATCATGATCCGCCATCCCAACTATTCGGGCCTTCAGCGGGATCAGATCACCCAGCTTTTCATCCCGGCCCATTTCATTCACGAGCTTGAGGTCTGGCAGGGCGACGAGTTGCTTTTCGCCCTCGAAGGCGGCATCTCGATCTCGGAAAACCCGGTGTTCCGCTTCGACTATTCGGATAACGGGGCGCCGGCGTTGAAAGTCCACGCGGTCGATACCGAGGGCAATGTCTTCGACCAGATGTTGCCGAAGGACCCGCCGGCCTGACCCGCAGCCTGATCTAGAAGCACACCATCTCCGCCTCGGCCTGCGCCCGGCGCAGATTGGCGACGGCCTCGGTCGCGACCGGCATCGTCTTGAACATCGACAGTTGTTCGCCGGTGCCGAGCTGCAGCGACAGCACGGTCTCGGCCTCGACATAGGCGTCGTAGGGCAGGATCGAGGCGATCGTGTCGATCGAACAGGAGCATTTCTGCAAGGTGATCCGGTCCTGGCCATTCGCGGCCATGCAGCCGAAGACATAGTCGGCGCGCGCCTCGGTCGGGTAGTCGTTCAGCCGTGCGGCCATGTCCTGGGCCGAGGCGGCGGTCGCGAGGAAGATTGCCAGGACGGGCGCCGCCTTTTTCATTTCGCTGCCTCGGGCAGAAGGGCGATGGCGTTGGAATAGCCCGGACCGACCTCGCCGGGCGCGGCCGGTGCGCTGGCGGTCAGCGAGTAGTACCAGCCCGGCACGTCCTCCGAGACGACGGCCACGAGCGCGAGATCGGCGAAACCGGACATGCGGTCGCGGGCGGCATCGTCGGCAAAGGGGTGCAGCGTGATCTCCTGCGCTGCCACGTCGTGGCCGCCGATCGGCACGGAAAGCGGCCGGATCTCGGCGTCTCGCAGGAGCGCATCCTTGATCCGGTTGCGGATGTAGAACGGGCTTCCCCCCGCCTGGTTGGACATGTCCCGAAGAACGGATTCCAGGAAATACATGATCAGCGGATTGCCGACCGATGCCGGGAAGGTCCCGGCGCGCTGCCGCGTCTCGCCCTGAACGGCGGTGAGGATGACCTCGTTTTCGGGGGCAACGGTCAGGTCGAGCTGCAGTTCGGCCGGCGGGTTGGGGGTGTCCCCGGTCGCCGCTTGCGCCGGCTCGGGCGCAGACCGGCCGGATCGCCGGGCGACATACGACAGGGCCTCACCATCGCCGAGGCCGGCAAGGGCGCCTTCGCGGAACAGAAGCTGATAGGTCTCGGCCGCGCCGGCCGGCGGCACGCCAACGCCCAGCGTGAGAACGAGCCCGAGGATCGCGATCCGACCGCGCATTCGACGCCTCCCTTTTTCCGTCAGCCTAGCCCATGGTTCCCGGCTGTCACCGGCGACTTTGGTCTGTGCCGCGTACGGCTTCCCCGCCCGTCAGGCGACCTGCCGGCGCGTCTTCCAGTCGATCAGGGCGCGCAGCCGGGAAAGTTGCACCGGCTTCGTAAGCACCGAGAACCCCATCCGTTCGCCAAGTTGCAGAAGCGCCTTCGACCGGTTGGCGGTGATCAGGATCGCCGGGATGTCGACGCCCGCTTCGGCCCTCAGCGCGCGGATTGCCTCCACGCCGTTGTCGCCGTCGTCAAGCTGGTAGTCGGCAAGAATGATGTCCGGTGGCGTTCCGACCCCGTTCATCAGTTTGAGCGCGCCCTCGGTCGAGGTGGTTCCCAGAACGCTCGCGCCCCAGCTGTCGAGCTTCTGGGTGGTCGCATGCAGCACGTCGGCGTCGTTCTCGATGATCATGACGATGAGATCGAGCGTTCCGTGCGACACCGGCTCCGCCGCGACGCCGCGGACCCGGGCGCCATAGCCGGGTTGCGCCAGCGGTAGTTCGATGGAAAAGCCGGAACCCTTGCCGGGTTGGGAGGTCAGCCGCACCCGGTGTCCAAGATGGCGGCAGGCCCGCTCGACGATCGACAGGCCAAGACCCATGCCCGGTCCAGTGTTGGAGTTGCCGACCCGGGTGAACTCGTTGAAGATGCGGCTCTGGTCGGCTTCGGAGATCCCGATGCCGGTATCCCACACCTCGATCCGCAGCATGTCGCCCGACCGCCGGCAGCCCACCAGAACCCGGCCGGTCTCGGTATACTGGATCGCGTTGACGACGAGGTTCTGGACCGACCGCATCAGGTAGCGCTGATCGCTTGTCACCCAGCGGGTCGACGGCACGATCGTCAGTCCGATCCCCTTCTCGGCAGCCAGCGGGGAGAGGTCTTCCGCCAAGGATTGCAGCGGGTCTTCGAGGCAGAACGAGGTCACGTTGAACTCCGCCCCCGGACTATCCAGCCGGGAGATGTCGAGCAGCGCGTGGAGGAGCGACTCGATCGACGTGAAGGAGCGGCTGATGCGCTCGACCGTGTCCGCCGCGCCGCGCTCGCTTACCTTCTCTTTCAGCGTCGATATGTAGAGCTTCGCCGCGTTGATAGGCTGCAGAAGGTCATGGCTCGCCGCGGCGAGGAAGCGGGTCTTCGACGCATGGGCCGCCTCTGCCGCTTCCTTGGCAAGCCTCAGCGCCTCTTCGGTCTTGGCCTGTTCGACCGACTGGATCCGCAAGAGCCGGTTGGCTTCGGTCAATTCGGCCGTGCGTTCCTTCACCCGCCGCTCCAGCGTCTGGTTGATCCGCTGGCGCGCCTCGGCCGCCTCCGTCTCCACGGTGACGTCGGTGATCGAGACGATGAAGCCGTTGTCGGGCAGGGCGTGGATGTGGATGTCGAGGCAGACCCCGTCGGGGCGTCGGAAGCGATCCTGCACGACCCCGCCGCGGCGCAGAGTCTTGGTCCAGCCGTCGAGGCCCCGCTTGGACATGGCCCCATGGGGTTTCAATGCCTCGAAGCGGTCCAGATATTCGGTGATGCGGCGAAAGCTCGTCCCCTTTTTAAGAAGCGACAGCGGCACACCGAGCAGGGCGCCGAAGCGTTCGTTCCGGACCAGAAGCGCGCCTTCGGCCGAGAACGTGCAAATGCCGAGGGACATGTGGTCGAAGGCGGCTTGCAGGAAATGCGCGTGCTGGTCGATCAGCCGGTCCTTCTCGCGCTGGTTCTGGCGCACGATGTCGGTGATCTCGGTCTGCAGGACCGCGATGTTGCCTGAACTCGTCTGCCGGTAGGCCATCTGGAACCAGCGGTCGTTGCGCAGCGCAAGGACATGACTCGAAAACCGCCGGTCGCGCGGCTGCGGCCAGCGTTCGCCGCCATGACCGGCCACGCCCTCCTCTGGCGGCAGGATGAACTTGCTCTCCGCGACGGCGTTCAGATAGTCCTCGAAGCCGAGCCCCGGCTCGATCAGAGGCTCCACGTCCGGCAGAAGCCGGCGGAAGAAATCGTTGCAGACCTGAAGCCGGTCCTCGGAAAAGAGCGCAAAGCCGCCTTCGACGGCGACCATCGCATCCGCGAGGTTCTTCTGCATCCGCTCCTGAAGGCGATGCGCGAGTTCCAGCTCGGAACTGGCACGACCGAGCGTGTCGAGCGCCACTTCGAGGTCCTTGGTCTTTTCCCAGACTGCTGCCTGCAGGACGATCGCCGACTGAAACAGCGAATAGGCAGAGCTGCCCACTTCGTGACCGCGTTGGGATCGCGAGATCAGTGCCTCGATGATCTTCGCCTGCTTCTCGATCTGGACCTCAAGCGGCTCGGTCGGGTCGATCATAGCGGCGATCCCAGGCGCGGACGGAAAAAGGCGATGCCGACGAAGGTCTGGTTCACATGGACGCCGAGATGCTGCTCGCCGTAGGTGTTGAACCCGACGACGCGGTGGGCGCGGAAGCGGTCCGAGGCCTCGTGTTCGAGCCCCTTATGCTCGATCTCCAGTTTGCGCAGGATGCAGTCGAAGCCGAGGATCACGTCGGGCGCCTCGCCGGACTCGTCGCAGATCGTGAGGCCGGCATCGAGCGTGCGAATGATCTCCTTCCCGCGGCCGAGCGTCAGCAGGAGCCCGTCATCGATCGCCGAGAGGAAGGTCAGGCCGCCATCCTGCCGCATCTCCTGAATGGCCCGGACATGGTAGGTGGAGCCGTTGCGCACGAGAACCGGGTTTTCGGCGAAGATGATCGGCGACAGGGCGTCGGTCGTCACGCCGACAAGTCGGGCATATTCCTGTGCCGCCGGGGTGCCGTTGATCTCCAGCACCAGCCGTTGCTCGGGAACCGCGCGGGTCACGACCATGCGCTTTTCGGTCGGCATGAAATGATCGAAGCCGAGGCCGCGGAAGCCGAGGTCGGTTTCCAGGAGAAGCAGGAGCGCGGCGTCCTTGTAGAAATTGCCGTTGTGCAGCACGAAGGTCTCGTTGAACTCAAGACCGTCCCCGGCGGAGCCGCCGAAGACCGGGATGTCCTTCAGCCCCGCTTCGAGGGCGGCGACGAGGATGTCTTCCTGCTTTGAAAGCCCGTCGGCGAAGATGAGCGCCAGGCGCCGCCGCCCCGGCGTGGCGGGAAACCGCGCGGCGAGCCGTTCTGTCTGGGTCACGACGGCGGCGATGTCGACCGGCGTCACCGGGTTGATCAGTGTCGAGGCGACACGGAAATGCGCCCGGCGGAAGGCGAGCGCGACCAGCGCCCGGCTTTCATAGCCGCGGGGGGTGATCTGACCGGCCGTGGTGCAGCCGAAGACCGCCGTCGCCGGAAATTCCCGTGTCAACGCGTTCGCCAGGTCGTCCTTGTCCATAGTGTGCGGGATGAACATCAGCACGAAGCTCGCGTCGGCATCACCGATTTGCGCGGCAATGCCGGCGGCCGCGAGGGCGGCATCGTGTTCATAGGACACCGCGATGGCCACGGCTTCCGCCGGGTTTGCCGCGAGATCACGCATGACCGTCATCCTTCGCCCGCCCCCTTCCGTCCGGACCGACCGCAGATCCAGGCATGCCACACCGCTATTGCAGGTGGTGCCGGATTGACACTTCGCGCACGAGAAGCGCCGCCTGGGTCCGGTTCTGGACGCGGAGGCGCCGCAGGAGCGCGGTGATATGCGCCTTCACCGTCGCCTCGGCCAGCTGCATCTCGTACGCGATGACCTTGTTCGGCTTGCCCTTGCAGATCAGCGACAGGATCCGCGCCTGCTGCTGTGAAAGCCCCGCGATCTTGCGCGATATGTCGCTGATGGCGGGGTCGGCCTCGCTCTGCTTCGCCGGGGCCTTGTAGCCTGCAGGCACGTAGGTCTTGCCGTCCCAGATGTCCATCATCGCCTCGCGCAGCGTCTCGCGCGCGGCATCCTTCGGGATGAAGCCGGCGGCCCCGGCCGAGATCACCGACTGCACCACCTCGTCCGAGGTGATGGCCGAGATCACCACGACCGGAACGTCGGGCGCCTTGTCCTTGATCTTCATGAAGCCGCTCAATCCCGACACGTCCGGCAGATTGAGGTCGAGCATCACCAGATCGGGTGTGAAACGCGACCGCAAGACCTGCATCGCGTCGTTCAGCGATGCCGCCTTGCGCACGCGGCGCATGTTGAAGACCGTCTCCATCATCGAGGCGAGCGCATCGCAATAAAGCGGATGGTCGTCGATAACGAGTGCCGAGCGGATCGGCACGGCGTGAGCGGACTCGTCCGTCCGTGTCATTTCGGAGCCTCCCAAGTCACGGCGAACTGTCGCGCGACGCTCCTCGGCGCCTTTGCACGACCGCCGCCTTCGGGGTCCCATCCCGACGGCAGTCGCCTTTCCTCCACTGTAGCCCCGAATTTTTTACACGGAATGCGGTAGCACGCAAGCGGCGCGGCAAGGCGCCGTGCCGGCGATCGGGTAAGCAGAGGCCTTCACAATGGCGTCAATCGCTCGCGCAAACGTTGAAAAACGGGATCGATCGGCGGAGATTGGCCGAGCCGGGGAGGCGGCTGTCGAAATGCGGACACTTCTTTTGCTCTTGGCCATCGCGGCCGGTCTCGAAGCGGGCATAGCCGGGCCGGCATCGGCGCAGGCGGAAATGGCCGGCGTCGATCTCTCCGCTCCAAAGATGACGGAAGCGGACCTGACGCGGGATGACGTTGCCGCGCTGATCGGCGCGGGCGAGCCGGTGGATCTTTCCGGGCGCTGGCTCAACGGCGTGAACCTCTCTGGGCTCGATCTTTCTGGCGCCAACTTCCGCGCCGCCGGGCTCAACGGTGCCAACCTGTCCGGGGCGGTGCTCAAGGGCGCGGTCCTCGACCAGGCCTGGCTTCTCGGCGCGGATCTCAGCGGTGCGGATCTCTCCGGGGCGAGCCTCTTTCAGACCCAGTTCGGCGAGGCGATCCTGACCGGTGCCAATCTCAGCGGGTCGCGCGCGGCGGCGAATTTCACCGGGGCAGATTTGACAGGCGCCGATTTCACCGGGGCCGATCTCTCGGCGGACATGAAGAACCAGTCGATGGGGCTCATGCGCGGCGTGCTGCGGCAGGCCAAGGCGGCGGGCGCGGTCTTTGCCGGAGCGCGCCTCATGCGTGCCGATCTGGAATTCGCCGACCTTCGGGATGCCGATTTCACCGATGCGGACCTGTCGATGGCGACCCTCGGGGGCGCGAACCTTGAGGGCGCGGACGTTGCGCGCACCGTCTTCGTCAACGCCGACATGACATCGACCCGGCTGACCGGGCTCTTGAACGCAGATCCGGCGGCGATCGGCAAGGCGAAGAACCTCGACCGGGCGTTTCAGGACTGATCCCCGGACGAAGCTACGAGCGCTAGCCTTTCTCTGCCGCCGCAACGTGTCGTTTGACGGCGAGGAAGCTGTCAGGCGTGACGGAGATCGAGTCGATCCCCGCCTCGACCAGAAGCCGCGCGAATTCAGGGTCGTTCGACGGCGCCTGACCGCAAAGCCCGACCTTCGATCCCGCCTTGTGCGCCCGTTCGATCACCGTGCGGATCATCCACAGTACCGCCGGATCGCGCTCACGGAAGAGGTCGGCCAGCGCCTCGCTGTCGCGGTCGATGCCGAGCGTCAGCTGCGTCAGGTCGTTCGAGCCGATGGAGAACCCGTCGAAGCGCTTTGCAAAGTCTTCGGCGAGGATCACGTTGGAGGGGATTTCGCACATCACATAGACTTCGAGCCCGTTCTGGCCGCGCTTCAGACCGTTCTGCGCCATTTCCGCGATCACCCGGTCCGCCTCTTCGGGCGAACGGCAGAAGGGGATCATCACGATGACGTTCGAAAATCCCATCTCTTCGCGCAAGCGTTTGATCGCCCGGCATTCGAGCGCGAAACCGTCGCGGTAGGCGTCCGAATAATAGCGCGAGGCGCCGCGGAACCCGATCATCGGGTTTTCCTCGTGCGGCTCGAACTGCCTCCCGCCGAGAAGCTCGGCATATTCGTTGGTCTTGAAATCGCTCATCCGCACGATGACCGGGTGCGGGAACCAGGTCGCGGCGATGCGCGATAGACCCATCGCCAGCGTCTCGACGAAGTAATCCGCCTTGTCAGCATAGCCGCGCGTCAACCTGTCGATCTCGGCCTTCGCCGCCTCGTCCTTCAACTCGCCGTAGCGGGTGAGGGCGACCGGGTGGACGCGGACGGCGTTGTTGATGACGAATTCCATCCGGGCGAGGCCGACACCATCCACCGGCAATCGCCACCAGCGCGCGGCGGCGGCCGGGTTGGCGAGGTTCAGCATCACTTTTGTCTTGGTCTTCGGCACGGCGTCGAGCTTCACGTCTTCGACCTTTACCTCGGCGGTGCCTGCGTAGACAAAGCCCCGTTCGCCTTCGGCGCAGGACACGGTCACCTCCTGCGCGTCATGCAGGACATGTGTGGCATTGCCGGTGCCGACGATCGCCGGAAGGCCAAGCTCACGGCTGACGATGGCCGCATGGCTTGTGCGCCCGCCGTGGTCGGTGACGATGGCGGCCGCGCGCTTCATGATCGGGACCCAGTCGGGGTCGGTGGTGGAGGTCACGAGCACCGCGCCGTCGATGAAGCGGTCGATCTCGGTGGCGGAGTTCAGCAAGCAGACCTCGCCCGTCGCCACCGCCTCGCCGACGCTGAGGCCCTCGGTCAGGACCGGGCCCTTGGCGGCGACGGAATAGCTCCGGAAACCGGCCGCACTGGCGCGCGACTGCACGGTTTCGGGTCGCGCCTGGACGATGAAAAGCTCGCCCGTCTCGCCGTCGCGCGCCCATTCCATGTCCATGGCCTGGCCGTAGTGATCCTCGATCGTCACCGCGAAGCGCGCGAGTTCGAGGATCTCGGCGTCGCCCAGCACGAAGGCCTCACGCTCGGCCTTCGAGGTCGGCACGTTGCGGGTCGGGTGCGCCGCACTTTTCGCGTAGATCATCTTCTGCTCTTTCGCCCCGAGCGCCCTCGCGAGGATCGGTGTTAGAGAGGGGTCCGAGAGGAAGGGCTTGTAGACCTGGTATTCGTCGGGATCGACCGCACCCTGCACGACGTTCTCGCCAAGCCCCCAGGCGGCGTTGATCAGCACGACCTTGTCGAAGCCGGACTCGGTATCGATGGAGAACATGACACCCGAGCCACCGAGATCGCTGCGCACCATGAGCTGCACACCCACGGACAGCGCCACCTTCTCATGCGCGAAGCCCTTAAGGGTGCGGTAGGTGATCGCGCGGTCGGTATAGAGCGAGGCGTAGCAACGGCGGCAGGCATCGAGAAGCGCCTTCTCACCGCTGACGTTCAAGAACGTTTCCTGCTGGCCGGCAAAGCTCGCATCCGGCAGATCCTCTGCCGTGGCCGAGGAGCGGACGGCGACGGCCGGGTTTTCGCGCCCTGTGCGGCGGGCAAGCTCGGCATAGGCGGCGCGGATGTCGGCGGCGATCTCCTCGGGCCAGTCGGCGGTGGCAATGGCGGTGCGGATCGCTTGTCCCGCCGCCTGAAGGTCGATCCGGCCCTTGTCGAGCGCAGCGAGTTTTTCGGCGATCACGTCATTGAGCGCATTCGCATCGAGATAAGCGCGGAAGGCCGAGGAGGTCGTTGCAAAGCCGGGCGGCACCCGCACACCCTTTTGGGACAAGGCCACCGTCATCTCGCCGAGCGAGGCGTTCTTTCCGCCCACCAGCGCCACGTCGCCGCGCGCCACCTTGTCGAACCAGATCAGGTTCTGCTTGCTCCGGGACATGCGCGCCTCCTGCGATTGACCTGCGGCGAAGATCGCCGATCCAGGTGCCCCTGCCGTTGATTTCGGTCAAACCGCTCAGCCGCCGCCGCCCATCGCCACCGACATGAAGGCGCGGAAGATGCCCGCCGCCTGGGTGAGTGGACGCTTGCGCGCCCAGCCAAGACCGACATCCATGCTGGGAATGTCCTGATCGAGTGTGCGGAGTTCGATCCGCTGCCCTTCGAGCGACCAGGGCCGGTAGACCATGTCGGAAAGGATCGTCACCCCCATCCCCGCCGCGACGAGAGAGCGCACGGCCTCGACCGAGCTGGTCGCGAAGACCACGTTGGGCGCGAGCCCGGCCTTTTCCCAGTAGCGCCCCGCCGTGACGCGCGCCTCGTCGACGGTCAGCATCACGTAAGGCTCTGCCGCCACATCGGCTAGGGTCACATGTTCTGCGGAGAGGAGGCCGTGGTCGGCGGGCAGCCAGAGCCGCCGGCGCGATCGGAAGAGCGTCTCCTGGTCGATATCGGCCAAGTTGGCGAGGTTCGACACGAGCATGACCGCGATATCGACCCAGCCGTCGACGATGCCCTTCTCGATCTCGCCGCGGGGGAGTTCGATCATCTCGATCTCGATATCCGGATAGGCGCGGCGGAAGCGGGTGTAGTGGCGCGACATGAAATAACCTGCGACCGTGTAGGTCGTCGCGACGCGAAGCGTGCCTGTCACAGTGCGCCCCTCGCCGAGCGGGCTGCGCACGGCGTCCTCGACGGCGGCGGCAATATTGCGGGCATGGTTGAGAAAGCGCGCGCCCTCGATGGTGGGACGGACGCCCGACGGCGTGCGTTCGAGCAGCGTGACGCCCAGCTGCGCCTCAAGCTGCTGGATCGCCGCCGTCACCGCAGACTGGGAGATGTTCATCTCCATCGCCGCGTGGCTAATCTGGCCGGTCTCGGCGGCGGCGAGGAAATAGCGCACTTGCTTGAAAGTCAGGGACATCGCTCAACCAAATCTGATTTTTCGATACGGTCCTGCAATTTTCCGAATTTTACAATACGAAAGACTCAGCCCACCATCCCTTTCGCAGCGTCATCTTTTGGGGGGTGGAGATGGGTGTGACCATCAACTGCGACATGGGTGAAAGCTTCGGGCTTTACCGGATGGGCGACGACAAGGGCATGATGCCCTTCATCGACATCGCCAATGTCGCTTGCGGCTTTCATGCGTCCGACTTCAACCACATGCGCGCGACCGTGCGGCTGGCCAAGGAACACGGCGTGAAGGTGGGCGCGCATCCGTCGCTGCCCGACCTCCAGGGGTTCGGCCGGCGCGAGATGAAGATGGGCCGCGAGGAGATGGCGAATTGCCTGATCTACCAGATCGGCGCGCTTTGCGGGTTCCTCAAGGCCGAGGGGATGGAACTCAATCACATCAAGCCGCATGGCTCGCTCTTCGGTATGGCGGCGCGGCAGGAGGAGATCGCCCACTCCATCTGCGATGCCGCCGACATCTACGGAGTGCCGCTCCTGGGCATGACCGGCACGCTGCACGAGACGATCTACCCGGCGCGGGGCCACAAGCTGGTGGCCGAGTATTACGGCGATCTCGACTACCGGCCCGACGGCAGCCTGATCGTCACACGCGAGCACGACGCGAAGGACCCCGCGGAGATGGCCGCGCGCGTCCTGCGCGCGATCGAGAAGGGGCAGGGGACAGCCACCGACGGGTCGCACTTCCCCACCCGCTGCGATTCCATCTGCATCCATTCCGATACGCCGAATGCGCTCGACATCGCCCGCGCGGTGCGGGCGGCGATCGCCCCCTATTCCGACCGAAAGGAGTGACCCATGGCCCAGATCCTCTCGCCGCTTCCCGGCACCTTCTACCGCGCGCCGTCGCCGGACAAGCCGCCCTACAAGGCGGATGGCGACGCGGTCGCCGTGGGTGACGTGATCGGGCTCATCGAGGTGATGAAGAGCTTTCATGAGGTGAAGGCCGAGGTGGCGGGCGCGAATGTCCGCTTCGTGACCGACAATGAAGATCCGGTAATGGCCGGCGCGGTTCTGGCGGAGCTCGACTGATGCTCAGGAAGCTCCTCGTCGCCAACCGGGGCGAGATCGCCGTGCGGATCATCCGCGCCGCGCGCGACCTCGGGATCGCGACGGTGGCGGTCCATTCGGACGCCGACACGACGGCGCTGCATGTGCAGATCGCCGACGAGGCCGTGAACATCGGCCCGCCGGCGGCGAAGAAGAGCTACCTGAACGTCGAGGCGATCCTGAAGGCGGCGGCGGAGACGGGAGCAGACAGCATCCACCCCGGTTACGGTTTCCTTGCCGAGAATTCCGGCTTCGCCGATGCGGTCGCGGCGGCGGGGCTGGTCTGGGTCGGGCCGTCGGGCGACGCGATCCGGCTCATGGGCGACAAGGTCGCGGCCCGGTCGGCGGCGGCTGCGGCCGGCGTGCCGGTGGTGCCGGGTTCGGACGGCCGCGTGGCGGGGATCGAGGAGGCGCGGCATATCCTGATCGACACCGGCTTTCCGGTGATGATCAAGGCCGCCGCTGGGGGCGGGGGGCGCGGCATTCGCATCGCGCGCGACCTCGCCGAGTTTGAAAAATCCTTCCCGCAGGCCGAGGCCGAGGCGTTGGCCGCCTTCGGCGACGGCGGGCTCTACATGGAAAAGGTGATCGAGCGCGCGCGCCACATCGAGGTGCAGGTTCTGGGCGATGGCAGCGATGCCGTCCATTGCTTTGAGCGCGAATGCTCGCTCCAGCGCCGCCGCCAGAAGGTGTGGGAGGAGGCGCCGTCCACGGCCCTGTCCGCGCGGGTGCGCGACGAGCTTTGCCATAGCGCCGTGCGCCTCGCACGCGAGGTCGGCTATTCGGGCGCAGGGACGGTCGAATACCTCTACGATGACGCGGCCGACCGCTTCTACTTCATCGAGATGAACACCCGCATCCAGGTCGAGCATCCGGTGACCGAGATGATCACCGGGATCGACCTTGTGGCCGAGGGGTTGCGCATTGCCGGCGGCGAAAGCTTGCGCCTGCGGCAGGAGGATATCCGCGCCAAGGGGCACGCGATCGAGGTGCGGCTGAATGCCGAGGACCCCGCGCGCGACTTCGCGCCGTTCCCCGGCACGGTGGGCGCGCTGCGTCTGCCGGGCGGGCCGGGGGTGCGGTTCGATTCCATGCTCTACCCCGGATACCAGGTGCCGCCCTTCTACGACTCCCTCCTCGCCAAGCTGATCGTCCATGCGGAGACGCGGTGCGATGCCATCACTCGGCTGAAACGCGCTCTGGGCGAGCTGGAGATCGGCGGGATGAAGACCACGAAGCCCCTGTTCCTCGCGCTTGCCGAGGATGCCGACGTGCAGTCGGGGGCAGTCCATACGCGCTGGCTGGAAGGCTGGCTCGACGAGAACGCGGGCGCCCTGGCGTCCGACACGCAACCATAAGGAAGGAGGGGCCATGTCTATCCGTTTCAGCTTCGGCGGCGACGAGCACATATTCGCCGAAGTCTCCGAATCCATGTCACTGGAGGCGTTCTTCACCAGCCTCTCGATGACCAATGCGGTGCGGGAGGCCGGGATCGCGGGCGTGACCGAGATCTGCCCGGCGAACGCGAGCTTCCAGATCAAGTTCGATCCGGACCGGATCAAGCCGAACGACCTTCTGAAAGAGCTTCAGTCGATGGAGGGCGCGGCGTCCAAATCCGACGCCTCGCTGAAGACCCGGATCATGGAAATCCCGGTCTACTATCAGGACCCGTGGACGCACGAGACGCTGATGCGCTTCCGCGAGCGCCATCAGGACCCGAACTCGACCGACATCGAATACGCCGCCGATATCAATGGCTTCAAGTCGGTGGACGAGTTCATCGCCGCGCACTCGGGCAGCCCGTGGTTCGTCTCGATGGTAGGCTTCGTCGCGGGGCTGCCGTTCCTTTACCAGATGGTCGAGCGGAAGCGGCAGATCGAGGTGCCGAAATACCTGCGACCCCGAACCGATACGCCGAAGCTGACCGTGGGATACGGCGGTTGCTTCTCCTGTATCTATTCGGTGCGCGGCGCGGGCGGCTACCAGATGTTCGGCATCACGCCTATGCCGATCTACGACCCGAACCAAAAGGTGAGCTACCTTACCGAAGAGATGTGCTTCTTCAAGCCCGGCGACATCGTGAAGTGGAAGCCCATCGGGCGCGACGAGTACGACGCCGCGCTTGAGGCGGTCGAACGCAACACGTTCGAGCCGGTGGTCCGCGAGTGCAGTTTCAGCCTGACTGACTTCAACCGCGACATCGACGGAACAAACGCCAAGCTGATGGAGGTGCTCCATGGCCGTTAAGGTGATCACTCCGGGGCTTTCGACGACGGTGCAGGACCTTGGCCGGCCGGGCTACTACCACCTCGGGATACCTCTGTCGGGCGGCATGGACCGCTTCGCGCTCAGGGTGGCCAACATGCTCGTCGGCAACGACGAGGGCGCGGCGGTTCTCGAGGCCGTGTTCATGGGGCCGGAACTGGAATTCACTGCGCCGGCGACGGTCGCGGTGACCGGGGGCGACCTGCCGCCGAAGCTGAACGGCGAGGAGCGTGAGGGCTGGGCGGCCTTTGACGTGAAGGCCGGCGACCGGCTGTCGTTCGGCTTCCTCAAGGGCGGCGCGCGGGCCTATATCGCCGTCTCCGGCGGAATCGACGTTCCGGTGAAGCTCGGTTCCCGTTCGACCTACACGCTCGGCGCGCTGGGCGGTCACGAGGGCCGGGCGCTGGCTGCGGGTGATGAACTCCCGGTCGGCAAGGGCGGCAAGGGCAAGGGATCCGTGCCCGCCAACCTGCGGCGGATGCCGGGCAATCCGGCGGAACTCAGGATGCTGCCGGGGCTCTACTGGCACCGGATCACGGCCGAGGCCGGCAAGAAGTTCTTCGCGGATACCTGGAAGGTCGCGCCCGAGGCGGACCGGATCGGATACCGCTTCCGGGGCGGAACCGCGCTCGACTTCGTGCCGCGCGAACAGCCCTTCGGGGCGGGATCGAACCCGTCGAACATCGTCGATGCCTGCTATCCCTACGGCTCGATCCAGGTGCCGGGCGGGACGGAGCCGATCGTCCTCCACCGCGACGCGGTGTCGGGGGGCGGCTACATGATGCTGGGCTGCGTGATCTCGGCCGACATGGACCTGATCGGGCAGTTGCAGCCGCACGCGCCCGCCCGCTTCATCGAGGTGAGCATGGACCAGGCGCTGGCCGCTCGGGCGGATCGCCAGGCGGCGATCCAGCGCGTCCGCGACCATCTCGGCCTCTGACAGGAAGGAGACGACCATGACCAAAGCATTGATCGACCGCATGGCCCCGACGCTGCCGCAGAGCCTGATGGCGCGGGCGGGAATCGTTCTGGCTGGCACGGCGCTCCTGGCGCTGTCGGCCAAGGTGCAGGTGCCGTTCTGGCCCGTGCCGATGACGCTCCAGACCCTTGCAGTGATGACGATCGGCGCATTCTTCGGCGCGCGGCTGGCCGGGGCGACGGTGCTCGCCTACCTGATCGAAGGCGCGGCGGGACTTCCCGTTTTCGCCTCGGGTGGGGGACTTGCCTACATGGCAGGCCCCACGGGCGGATACCTGCTGGGGTTCCTCGCCGCGGCTGTCTTCGCGGGCTGGGCCAGCGACCGAGGGTTCATGCGTGGAGTCCTCCCGGCGGTTGGTGTGTTCCTTGTCGCCGAG
Source organism: Paracoccaceae bacterium (assembly GCA_050289105.1). Classification (GTDB taxonomy): domain Bacteria; phylum Pseudomonadota; class Alphaproteobacteria; order Rhodobacterales; family Rhodobacteraceae; genus Albidovulum. The sequence continues at coordinate 17,457 of JBNKFC010000414.1, forward strand.
GCGCTGATCTTCGGCGCGGGCGTGCTGTGGCTCGCCGGGTTCACGGGCATGGAAAAGGCGCTGGCCGCGGGTCTCATGCCGTTCCTGCCGGGTGAGGCGCTCAAGCTTGGTCTTGCCGCGCTTATCGTGTCCGGGCTCTGGCGGCGGGTTCGGACCTAGGACGAGGCCGGACGGCGATGCTCTGCGCGCATCTCCTTGGGGGTAAGGCCGAAGCGGGCCCGGAAGGCGCGGGAAAACTGCGCCTGATCGGCAAAGCCGCGGGCATAGGCGATCTCGCCGATGCTGCGGGTGTCGGCGGGGTTCGCGAGGTCTTCCTGCGCGGCCTGCAACCGCTGGTCGCGGATCCACTGGCCGAGCGTCTGGTTGGTGTCGCGCAGAAGCTCGTGGAGGTAGCGCACCGAGATGCCGCAGCCGGCCGCGACTTCGTCCGGGCCGAGATCGGGATCGTCGATATGGCGATGAACGAAGGCCTCGATGCGCGCGAGATGCCCGGCACGTACGGAAGAAACACCCGAGGTCAGCACGCGCTCGTCGGACTGAAGCGCAAGGGCGAGAAGGTCGACGAGTTGCCGGCCAACCGTGGCGCGGGTCTCCTCGGTCATCGTCTCGTAGCGGCCGGGGACGAGGTGGAGCATGTCAACGAAAAGCCCGTTCGCCCCGTTCGTCGCGTCGAATTCGAGCGAGCAGAACCGGTCGGGCGCGCGCACGCGGCCGCCGAGCATGTCGGAGGTGACCTTCATCACCCAGAGGTCGGCGGCTTCGGCATGGCTGAAATCGTAAGGTTCGTGGCTCCGCTCGATGATGAAGGCGCCGGGGTTGGCCCGAACCTCCTTGCCGCACTGGCTGAAGCGCACCTCGGATTTGGCGGGGACCGTCACGAGGAACTCCTCGGGCCCCTGCACGGAAAGGTGCCGGGGCAGTCGCCGGTAGAGAAGCGCATCGGAGGTCAGGCGGGACAGCGAGACCGTGCCGAGCTGCCAGCTCGTCAGTTCGCCATCGAAGGCTTCGGGACGGCGGAACGTCAGGTCGAGCGGGAAATAGGTGCGCCCGATCGTCTCGTGCCAGTGGCGGCTTCGCGCGGCGGTGTCCACGCCCCGGGTCGTGATCGTCGTCTTCATGCACCATCCCTCCCTCGGACCAGTCTGGGGTGCCGGGGTGCGGCCTGTAAAGCGCAGAATACGCGCGGCGCGGCGCTGTGCGCTCAGAATCAAAAACACGTGCGCCCGATGCAAAGACGGCGCGCTCCGGCGGACGCTAGCCTGATTGTCGCAACGGTGCAGAGAACGCCGCGCGACAGGGAGTATCAGCGATTCGAACGGGCAATTCGCCCGGCGGGAGCCCTTTTGCGCGGCCTCAAGAGAGAGGCACGATGATGGCGAAAGCAGCCAAGAAGCCCGTGAAGGTCGACCCGATCACCCTGTCGGTCGTGCGCGGCATTCTGGAAACCACCCAGCGCGAGATGACGCTGTCGCTGGAAAAGACCGCGCGGTCGAGCGTCTTCAACCTCGCGCACGACTATTCCACCGCGCTCTTCAACGCGGCGCCCGAAATGATCCTGCAGGGCCAGGACATCCCGATCCACCTCGGCAGCCTCATCCCGGCGATGAAGGTCGTGGCAGGGTATTTCGGAGACGATATCCACGAGGGCGACCTTCTGATCCACAACGATCCCGCATGGGGCGGGTCGCACGCGATCGACACCTGTTTCTACCGGCCGGTATTCTGGAAGGGGAAGCTGAAATACTGGACCGTCTGCAAGGGCCACTTGACCGATGTCGGCGGCCCGGTTCCGGCGGGCTACAATCCGAACGCCAAGGAAATCTATGCCGAATGCCTGCGCATTCCGCCCGTGAAGGTCTGGGATCGGGGCGTGCCGCGCAAGGACGTGCTGAACATGATCCTGACCAACATGCGCGCGCGCCGCGATCAGGAGGGCGATTTCAACGCGCTGATCGGGGCCTGCCAGGTCGGGGAGCGGGCGCTTCTCAACATGCTGGAGAAGTATGGCGAGGAGCAGGTGGATGCCTGCGTCGACACGCTTCTGAACATGGCCGAAAAGCAGATGCGCGGGCTTATCGCGTCGGTGCCCGATGGCAGCTACGAGGGCTCGGCGATCCTTGAGGATGCCGGCCACGGTTTCGGCGATTTTGAGATCAAGGCCAAGGTGACGATCAAGGACGACACCTGCCACATCGAAATCTCCTCGCCGCCGCAGATCCCTTATTTCATCAACTCTTACGAGGGGAACAGCTATTCGGGGGTCTATCTCGGGCTGATGATGTTCGCCCAGCTTCCGCCCCCCTACAACGAGGGGCTTTACCGCTGCGTGACGGTGGACATGGGGCCGAAGGGGACGCTGTGCAACGCGAAGGAACCCGCGCCGCACATGAACTGCACCACGACGCCGATGGAGACGCTGACGGACGCCGTTCGGCTGGCCTTCGAAAAGGCGGTGCCGTCGAAGGTCTCGGCGAGCTGGGGCCACGCGAATGGACTCAACATCGCCGGCTGGGACAAACGGCATGACGAGGAATACGTGACGATGGTGCTGGCCACCATCATCTCTGGGGCAGGGGCGACGCCCAGCCAGGACGGCTGGCATGCCTGCGGGCCGGAATGCTGCTTCGGCGCGCTGACCTCGGGCGACGTTGAATTGTTGGAATACAGCTACCCGATCATCATCCACCGCTATTCGCTGATGACCGACAGCGGGGGCGCGGGCAAGTTCCGAGGGGGATCGGGAACCGCGTGGGAGGTCGAACCCCTCAACGACGACATGACCTTCATCACCTTCGGCGAGGGCCGCCGCATTCCGGCGGTTGGTGCCTCGGGCGCGGCTTCCACCATGACCGACACCAAGGTCGGGCGGCTGGAACTGGTGAAGGGCGGTGCGGCGAAGACGATCCGCGAGAACGTGATCGAGGTCATCAAGCCGGGCGACCGCATCACCAACATGAACCCCGGAGGAGGCGGCTACGGCGATCCGATGGACCGCGCGGTCGAGAAGGTCGTCTGGGACGTGAAGAACGGCCTCGTCTCGGTGACAGGTGCCCGGGAGGATTACGGCGTCGTCATCAAGGATGCGGCGACGCTTGCCGTCGACATGCCTGCAACCAAAACCCTGCGTGCCGAACGGCGCGCGGCGGCGAACTGAGGGGGGCAGGACCATGAGAACGGAATATCGTCTCGGCATCGACGCGGGTGGAACCTTCACCGACTTCGTTCTGGCCGACAAGAGCGGGCAGGTGAAGCTCTACAAGGCGCTTTCGACCCCGCAGGACCCGACGCAGGCCATCAAGAACGGCCTTCAGCTGATCACGGAGGATCTGGGCGTCTCGGCCGAAAAGATCATCTCGAACTGCGATCTGTGCATCAATGGCACGACGGTCGGCCTGAATGCGCTTATCCAGCACAAGGGTGCCAAGACTGGGCTGATCTGCTCGGCGGGACACGAGGACAGCCTTGAGATCCGCCTCGGCCACAAGGAAGACGGCTACCGCTACGACCCGGAATACCCGCCGGCGACCATGCTCGTCCCGCGCTACCTGCGCCGGGGTATCGAGGAGCGCGTTCTTTCCGACGGCTCGGTCCGCACCCCGCTTAACGAGGCGGATGTGCGCGCGGCCTGCGAGCTGTTCAAGGCGGAAGGCGTGGAGACGGTGGCGATCAGCTTCGTCTGGTCGGTCCTCTATCCCGACCATGAACGCCGCGCCGGGGAGATCGTGCGCGAGATGATGCCGGGCGTCATCCTGACGCTGGGGTCGGAGCTTTACCCGCAGGTGCGCGAATACACCCGGACCTCGACCGCCGTCGTCAACGCCTATCTCGCGCCGATCATGAAGCGCTATGTCGCTGCGGTGGACGCCTATTTCCAGTCGCTTGGGGCCAAGCAGCCGGTCCGCTACTACCAGTCGAACGGCGGCCTCGCCATCGGCCAGGCGATGACGGACCGCTCGGTCTACGCGATCAACTCCGGTCCCGCCTCGGCACCGGAAGCGGGCCGCTATGTCTGCGAACCCTTCGGCAAGAAGGACGTCATCACGGTCGACATGGGCGGCACCTCCTTCGACATCACGCTGACGAAGGACGGAACCACCAACATCAACAAGAACATCGACTTCCTGCGCTACCGGATCGGCGTGCCGATGATCCAGGTCGAGACACTCGGCGCGGGCGGCGGGTCGATCGGCTGGATCGACGAGATGGGGTTGATGCAGATGGGGCCGCAGTCGGCGGGATCCGATCCCGGGCCGGCCTGCTACGGGCAGGGGGGCACGCAACCGACGGTTTCGGACGCGAACCTCGTGCTCGGCTACCTCAACCCCGACGGACTGGTCGGCGGACGGTTGCCGCTTGACGCGAAGCTGGCCCGCGAGGCGGTCAAGACCCACCTCGCCGATCCGCTGGGCCTGTCGGTGGAGCGCGCCGCCTACGGCATGTTCACCATCGTCAACGCCAACATGGTCAACGGCATCCGCCGCGTGACGGTGGAGCGCGGCTACGACCCGCGCGACTTCGTTCTGGTCGGCGCCGGTGGGGCTACGGCGGCGCATATCACCGCGCTTGCCGACGAGATGGGGATCGGGACCATCGTGCTGCCGAAGCTCGCCTCGGGTCTCTGCGCCTTCGGCCAGATCATCTCGGACGTGAAGTACAACTACATGGCCACCGCGCCGCTCCGGCTCGACAATGACGAGGCCTATGCCAAGATCGACAGTCTTTTCAAAGAGATAGAGGCCCAGGGCATCGCGCATCTGAAGGCTGACGGTTTCGCCAAGAAGGATATCGAGATCCGCCGCAGCCTCGACATGCGCTATGTGGGCCAAGTCCACGAATGCACCGTCGATGTGGGCAACTTCAAGGTCGACGCGAAGTCCATCGCGAAGATCAAGGAGGCGTTCCACAAGCGGCACGAGCAGCTCTACACCTACTCGGAGCGCCATTCGACGGTCGAGGTGGTGAACATCGAGAGCACCGTCTACGGCCGGGTGGACAAGCCCAAGCGCATGACCATTGCCAAGGGCAAGCCCATCGCGTCGGCGCTCAAGGGCCATCGTGACGCCGTCTTCTCGGCCGATGGCAAGCGGGTGAAGACACCGGTCTACGACGGGGCGCTCTTCGGTGCCGGGGCGAAAGTCGCCGGGCCCGCGATCATCGAGGAAGTGACGACCACGATCGTGATCGAGCCCGGCTGGAAGGCCGTTCTCGACGCCAGCGGGTCCTACCTCATCACGCGGACCGGAAAGGGGGGCTGATGGAGCGGCTCAGTGCGGATAGAGTGACGGTGGCCTTTGCCGGCCTGGTTGCGCTCAGCGAGGTGGACCTGGAAATCACGCCAGGTCGGATCACCGGGCTGATCGGACCGAACGGTGCCGGCAAGACCACCCTCGTCAACGTGCTGACCGGTTTTCAGGCGCCGACGGGCGGGGCGGTGACGCTGGACGGCGCCGCCCTGACCGGGCTCAAGCCGCATGAAATCCGCCGCAGGGGGATCGCCCGCACCTTCCAGGGCGGGCGGCTCTTCCGCGAACTTCCGGTCATCGACAATCTCGAAGTGACAGGTGTCGGCCTTGGCCAGAGCCGCCGCGCGGCGATCGCCGAGGCCGAGGCGATGCTCGACTGGGTCGGCATCGCGCCGCTGGCCGACCGCATCGCCGGAACGCTGCCCTATACGGACGAGCGCCGCGTCGCCATTGGCCGGGCCCTGATGGGAAAGCCGGGCTTCGTTCTCCTCGACGAACCGGCGGCCGGGATGAGCGCGGCCGAGGCCGCAGACCTCTCCGCCCTCATCCGGCGCATCGCGGGGGAGATGGGCTGCGGCGTTCTTCTGATCGAGCATAATGTCGGCCTCGTGCTGGAGCTTTGCGACCACATCGTCGTTCTCGATTCCGGGGCGGTCATCGAAGCCGGCAATCCGGGCGAGATCAGGGACTCCGAAAAGGTCCGCCATGCCTATATGGGCACCGCTGCCGAGACCGACCTGCCGGTGCTGGAGGTGGGGGAATGAGCCTTCTCGCGCTCTCGGACGTGACGATCCGCTACAGCCGGCTGACGGCGGTCCGCAATGTCGGATTTGCCCTTGCCGAGGGCGAGATCCTTTTCATCACCGGTCCGAACGGGGCGGGGAAGTCCTCCCTCCTGCGCGCCATCGCGGGCGTCACACCGCCGGCGGGCGGGCGGATCGATTTCGCTGATCACGACATCACCGGCCGCGCGCCCGAGGATATTGCCCGGCTGGGTCTCTCCATGGTGCCCGAGGGGCGGGACGTCTTCGGATCGCTCACGATCGAGGAGAACCTTCTCGTCGGAACGGGCATGCACGCGAAGGAACGCGGCGCGCGGGCACGGGCGGAGAGCGGGCTCGAAGAGGTCTATGAGACCTTCCCGATCCTGAAGGAGCGCCGCCATGCGCAGGCCGGGCTTCTGTCCGGAGGTCAGCAGCAGATGCTGGTGATCGGCCGCGCGCTGATGACCAACCCGCGTCTCGTGGCGATTGACGAGCCGTCGCTCGGTCTTGCGCCCAATGTCATCGACCAGGTCTACGAACGGCTGATCGCGCTCCGCGCGCACCGCAAGCTCACGCTGCTCATCGTCGAGCAGAGTTCGACCCGTGCGATGATGGTCGGCGGCCGGATGATCCTGATGCGCGGCGGCGAGGTGCTTCTGGATGGCGACGCCCGCGCGATGGGGCAGTCGGAAGCCATGCAGGCGGCCTATTTCGGATACGGGGAGCACTGATGTCGGCGATCCTCCAGATCTTCTTCGACGCCCTCAGCCTCGGATCGCTCTACGCGATCGGCGCCCTGGGCATCGCGCTCATCTTCGGGGTGATGCGGCTGGTGAACTTCGCACATGGCGACGTGATCGCGTTTTCCGTCTTTGCGCTGCTCTGGCCCTCGACTGACGCCGTGGCGGTCGTCTTCGCGGGCAACCTGCCGTGGTTCCTGCTCATCCCCTTCGTCCTTGCCATCGGTGCCGGCCTGTCGGTCCTGGCAGAACTCACCGTCTTCCGCCGCTTCCGCAACGCCAGCCCCGCGACGATGATGATCGCCTCTTTCGCCCTCGGCTTCGTCATCCGCTACTTCCTGCTGATGCTGTTTTCCTCGCGGCCGAAGTCGATCTCGCTCTTGCCCGCGCTCAGCCAGCCGGTGGAAATCCTCGCCGCCCGCATTCCGCTGCTGCAAGTCATAACGATCGTCGCCACGATCGCGATCCTCTTCGGGCTGACGACCTTCCTGAAACGGACGAGGTTCGGCCTGGAAATGCGTGCAGCTGCTGAGAATTTCACGATGGCGCGGATGCTCGGGGTGCGCGCGAACCGGGTCATCATGGGGGCCTTCGCACTCTCGGGCGCACTGGCCGCCGCGATCGGGCTCATCCTCGGCAGCCAGACCGGGACGGCGGATATCCAGATGGGGGCGAACGTCATGCTGATGGCCTTCATCGCAACGGTCATCGGCGGGCTCGGCAGCCTGCCCGGCGCGGTCATCGCGGGGTTCCTGCTCGGCGCTGCCTCCGTGATCATGCAGGTGTCGCTCTCCATCGACGCGCGGCCATTTCGGGATGCCTTCGTCTACGGCGCGGTGATCCTAGTGCTCATCTTCCGTCCCAACGGCCTCTTGGCCGGGCGCGGTACGAAAGAGAGGGTCTGAACCATGTCCGCACGCGCCTCCGTCGCCCGCCGAACGCTCGCCACGCCGTTGATCCTCTCGGCGCTCTTGATCGCCTTCGCGCTGCTCGCGGTCGCGGTCGGCTCGAAGCCGTTCAACCAGACGATCATCGACATCTTCCTGCGCGTGACGCTCGTCGTCGGCCTCTACATCTTCGTCGGCAATTCCGGGGTCATCTCTTTCGGGCACGCGGGCTTCACCTGTCTGGGAGGCTACGCGGCCGCCTGGCTGACCATGCCGCCGATGATGAAGCAGACGCTCCTGCCGGGCCTTCCCGAATGGCTGACGCAACTGCAACTGCCATTCTGGGCCGGGGCCGCGCTCGCCGCGCTTTGGGCGGCAATCTGGGCCGCACTCTTTGGCAAGATCCTGATGCGCCTTTCCGGGATCGCCGCCTCCATCGCGACCTTCGCGATGCTGGCGATGATCAACACGATCTATTCGAACTGGGAGGATGTCACCGGCGCCACATCCTCGGTCGTGGGCATTCCCATCGTCCGCACCGTCTGGCCATACCTCATCGCCGCGATCATCGCCGTGTTCATCGCCTGGGCCCATGCGATCAGCCGTGCCGGCCTTGCCCTTCGCGCCGCGCGCGACGAGCCCACGGCCGCCTCTGCCTCCGGCATCGACCTTCCGCGCGAGAGGCTTACGGCCTTCGTCGTCTCGGGCGCGGTGATGGGGATGGGCGGCGCGCTTTTCGCCCACTCCATCGGCGTTGTCACGCCCGACACGTTCTACCTCGGCCTGACCTTCACCACGCTGTCGATGCTCGTCGTCGGCGGGATGGGCAGCCTCTCGGGCGCGGTCGTCGGTGTCATCATTCTCTCGACGCTCATCCAGGTCCTGCGCTGGCTGGAGGCCGGTGTGACCATCGGCGCGTCGACCCTCGCCCTGCCGAACGGCGTGCAGGAGATCGCGCTCGGGATCGTGATGATCGTGATCCTCGCTTTCCGGCCCGCCGGGATCATGGGCAACAGCGAACTGACCTGGCCCCGCGCCGGTGCAGCAGATCCGGGACAACCCGGTAAAGAAGACGAAACGTTCAACACGGGAGTAAGCAGATGAAAAGACAAAACTATCTGACCGCAATCCTGGTCGCCGGGACGCTTGCGGCGCTGCCGGCCATGGCGCAGGACGATCGCATCGTCGTGGGCTTCGCCACGGCGGAATCGGGCTTCATGCAGGCCTATGACAAGCCCGCGCAGGACGCCGCGATGATCCGCATCGGCGAGATCAATGCGGCCGGCGGTCTTCTCGGCAAGCAGATCGAAGTCGTGAATGCCGACACCAAGACCGACCGTGCCGAAGGCGCCAAGGCCGGCCTGTCGGTGATCGACGAAGGGGCGGACCTCGTCGTCGTGTCCTGCGACTACGACTTCGGCGCGCCTGCGGCGCTGACGGCGGAAAGCGCGGGACTCGTCTCGTTCTTCCTCTGCGCGGAATCGATCAAGGCCGGCATCCAGGGCGTCGGCCCGCACAGCTTCTCGGCCTCGGTCCTTGCGGCCGTGCAGGGGGCGACGATGGCCCAGTGGTCCTACGAGAAGAAGGGCGCGCGCAGCTACTACCGGCTGCTCGACACATGGACCGAGTACAACAAGGGCATCTGCGACGGTTTCGACTGGATGCTGCCGCAGCTTTCCGAGGCGACGCTCGTCGGCGAGGACACGTTCAAGAACGAGGACGCCTCCATCGCCGCTCAGATCACCCGGATCAAGTCGCTCGACAAGGAGCCGGACGCGATCATGCTCTGCACGATGATGCCGGGCGCGGTGTCGGCCATCAAGCAGATCCGGGCCGCCGGCATCAACTCGATGATCCTGAACGGATCGGGTGTCGACGGTTCCTACTGGTTGTCGGCTGTGCCCGATCTGTCGAACTTCTACGTGCCGGTCCAGGGCTCGATCTACGGCGACGACCCCAACCCGGATGTCACCGCGTTCAACGCCAAGTACAAGGAAGCGACGGGTGGTGATCCCTCGACCCAGTATGTCTATCCCGGCTACGTCCTGATTGACGTCTGGGCCAAGGCGGTGGAGCGCGCGGGCACGACGGATGCCGATGCGGTGGTGGCCGAGCTTGAGAAGATGACGGACGAGCCGACGCTGTTCGGGCCGCGCACCTTCAACAGCGAGATCCACCACCAGAACAAGGCGCGTTACCTGATCGTCGAGACGAACAACGGCAAGCCCGGCGTTGTCGACGAATGGACGATCTCGGAGCCGATCCCGGTCGCCGACCTGATGAAGTAAGAGACCTCCCTGAGACTTGCCGGCCGCGCTCTGCGCGGCCGGTCCTTTTTTGCGGGACATGCCCGCGTCGAAGCGCCGTCACTGGTAGCGCAAGGCCTCGATGGGATCGAGCCGGGCGGCGGCGCGGGCGGGAAAGTACCCGAAGACGATGCCGACGAAGGCGGAAAAGACGAAGGCGAGGGCGATCACCGACAGGCTTGGCGAAAACGGGATCGTCATGAACTGCGCCCCCACATAGGCCAGCGTGAGGCCGAGCAGTATGCCGATAAGCCCGCCGATGAGCGACAGCACCACCGCCTCGATCAGGAACTGCATCATCACCTGCCGCGCTTGCGCACCGACCGCCAGCCTTATGCCGATCTCGCGCGTGCGTTCGGTCACCGATACCAGCATGATGTTCATGATCCCGATGCCGCCGACGAGCAGGCTCACCGCCGCGACGGCCGAGAGAAGCCCGGTCAGAACATTGTTGATACCAGTCAGCATCGACGAGATTTCCTTCATGTCGGTGACGGAGAAATCGTCCGCCTCGCCGATCTCGATCCGCCGGCGTTCGCGCATGAGCGCTTCGATGTCGCGGATGCCGCGGTCGGTGGTGACCCCCTGCGCGAGCGCGATGCGGATCGACGAGACGTCGGAATTCCCGGCAATCCGGCGTTGCATCATGCGAATCGGGACAAGGATCACGTCGTCCTGATCCATCCCGAAGGAGGAGGCGCCCTTGGCCTGCAACAGGCCGACGACCTCGCAGGAAATAGTCTTGAGGCGGATGACCTCGCCGGTCGGATCCGTGTTGCCGAAGAGCGCCTGGCGCACCGTTTCGCCAATGACGCAGACAGCTCCGCCAGCCTTCTCTTCCGAACCGGAGAAGCCCCGGCCGCGAACGATCGGCCAGTTGTTGATGTCGAGATAGCTCATGTCGGTGCCGGTCACCGAGGTCGTCGCGTTGGCATTGCCATAGACCGCCGTCACGCTCGACGAGGTAATGGGGGCGGCCACGCGAACCACCGAAAGCTCGGCGAGAGCATCGGCATCGGCAAGACGGAAGGCGGCGGCGTCCTCGCGCGCGCCGGGCCCCATCATCGCACGTCCCGGCCGCAGGATCAGCACGTTGCTGCCAAGGCTCTCGACGCTCGCCGTCACCTGTTCGGACGAGCCCTGACCGATCGTGACCATCGCAATAACCGCGGCGACGCCGATCACGACGCCAAGCACGGTCAGGAAAGACCGAAGCGCGTTTCGAAGGATCGCCTGGAAGGCCAGCCGGATCGTTTCCCAGATCATGACGCCGTCTCCGCCATGGTCGCGTGGTCGGAGGCGACGCGGCCATCGAGGAACGTGACGAGCCGGCCGGCATAGGCAGCCATGTCCACCTCATGCGTGACCATGACGATGGTCATGCCGTCCTCGCGGTTGAGCTTGACCAGAAGCTCCATGATTTCGCGCGAGCGGGTCGTGTCGAGGTTGCCGGTCGGCTCGTCGGCGAGAATGACCCTCGGGGCGCCGGCAAGCGCCCGGGCGATGGCGACGCGTTGCTGCTGACCGCCAGAAAGCTCAGAGGGGTCGTGGTGTTCGCGCCCCAAAAGCCCCACTTTGGCAAGCGCGTCGCGCGCCAGGCGGTCGCGCGCCAGGCGGTCGCGGGTGGCGCGCGGCAGGCCCTTGTAGATCAGCGGAAGCTCGACATTCTCCAGTGCCGTCGCGCGGGGCAGCAGGTTGAAGCCCTGAAAGACGAAGCCGATGTAATGCCGGCGCAGAAGCGCCCGCTGGTCGCGACTGAGCCGCGAGACATCCGCGCCGGCGAAATGGTAGGTTCCTGCGGTCGGCCGGTCGAGGCAGCCGATGATGTTCATCGCGGTCGACTTGCCGGATCCAGACGGCCCCATGATCGCGACGAATTCGCCCTTGCGGATCGTCAGATCGACGGAATCGAGCGCGCGCACCTCGGTCGCGCCCATGCCGTAGAAACGGCTTATGCCGCGGAGTTCGATCAGCGGTTTCTCGTCATCCGGGGCAGGGGCTGCGGTTGCGCCCGCCATCTCAATTCGCCTCGACCTGATCGGTGATCACCGCGTCGCCCTCGGTGACCTCGCCGGACTGGACCACGGTCCGCTTGCCGTCGCTTGGGCCGGTCACGACCGGGACCTCGACCGCCGCGCCGTCTTTCAGGACCCAGACGGACCGCCCCGACGCCGCGCCGCCGTCCGCGGGCCGGCGCGGCATGATGAGGCCGAGGAGTCCGCTGCCGTTGCCGCTGTCCTCGGCAATCTGCGGGGGCGTGTATCGAAGCCCGGCATTGGGCACCTGCAGCGCGTCCGCGACTTCGGCCACCGTGATGGTCGCCGTCGCGGTCATGCCGGGACGCAGCGCCAGATCGGGGTTATCGACGGCAAGGATGGCCTTGTAGGTCACGACACCGTCGGTTGTCTCAGGGGCATAGCGAACCTGAGTGATCTCGGCCGAGAATTTCCGCCCGCTATAGGCGTCGACGGTGAAGCTCGCCACGTTCCCGATCGCCACCTGCCCGATGTCGGCCTCGTCGACATCGACACGCAGTTCCATCGAGCGCAGGTCTTCGGCAATGGTGAAGAGCGTCGGCGCCGAGAGCGAGGAGGCGACGATCTGGCCGGGATCGGCGGCGCGGTCGAGCACGACGCCGTCGATCGGAGAGCGGATCACCGTCTTCTCAAGGTCGGATCGGCCGGAGGCCAGCGCGGCTTCTGCCAGCGTCACGTCGGCCTCTGCAATGGCGAGGGCGGCCTTGGCATTCTTGTAGGCGGTCTCGTACCCGATGAAGTCGCGCCGCGAGGTCGTGCCGAGCTTGTCGAGCCGCACCTGCGCCTCGTAGTTCGATTCCGCCTCGTAGAGATTGGCCTCGGCCTGATCGACCCGCGCCTTCGCGGCCTCAAGCGAGGCTTCGGCATTTGCGACCATCGCCTTGAGCTTGGTGTCGTCGAGCCGGGCCAGCACCGCGCCTGTCTCGACCCGGTGGTTGTAGTCGGCTGCCACTTCGACGAGCGTGCCGGAGAGTTCGGACGAGACCTCCACCTGGCGGGTGGGCTGGACGGTGCCCGTGGCGATGACGGTTACGGTGAGCGTGCCGCGCGTGGCGGGTTCGGTGACATAGCGGGTGCCGCCGGTGGAAGCGGTCCGGTTCGACATGTAGGCCCATGTGCCGATCCCCGCTGCGGCCAGAAAAAGCGCCGCCAATACCCAACCCCAGCGCCGCCCGTGCCGTTCCTGTGCCAGAAGCGTCGATATGTCGTCCGCGTGTTCGGCCATCGTCCTGCCCCTTGCGCAATCGGCTTCCCTTTAGGGCCGTCAAAGCCGTTTGACCTTGATACGGATCACGTTCGGGGTTCCGTCGCACGAAAAGTCCGGGTGCCGCGCCGCCGGTGCAATGCGTGGCGGAACGCTTCCGTTCGCCCGGCTCCGGGCGCGGCAGCTATGTCACCGAGGGGCTCTCAACGGGCGCACGGGATCAACCGAGTTGAATGAGAACCCGCCCACCCTCGATCCGGACCGGATAGGTGGCGAGGTTCAGGCAGACCGGCGGACGCTTGGCTTCGCCCGTGCGGTAGTCGAACCGGCCGTTGTGCTTGGGGCACTCGATCACATGATCCATGACCAAGCCATCGGCGAGGTGCACCTGCTCGTGGGTACAAAGTCCGTCGGTGCAAAAATATTCGTCCTCCGGGCTGCGGTAGATCGCGAAGGTCCGCCCGCCGTGATCCCAGCGGATCACGTCCTCCTCGTCGATCTCGTCCGCCGCGCAGGCGTCGACCCACTCGCTCATCTCCGTCCTCCCTTGGCGTGTCAGGTTACTGCGCGGCTGCCTGCGGCTGGCCAAGCGCGGCCTCATGGAAATCCTCGCGATAGGGTCGTGCGGTGGGCGGCAGCTCGCGCTTGAGGAAGTAGTCCTCGTATTTGAGCTGACGCATCCAGGCGGGCCACATCTCGCGGTAGGCGTCCGCGATCGACGGCGTCGGCGCAGGCAGGTCGTGCCGGATCGCCTCGTGCAGCCTCGGGAGCGCATGGTAGGGCACCATCGGGAACATGTGATGCTCCACGTGGTAGTTCATGTTCCAGTAGATGAAGCGCGAGAGCGGGTTCATATAGCAGGTGCGGCTGTTCAGCCGGTGGTCGATCACGTTGTCGGCGAGCCCGCCGTGCTGGATCAGGCCGGTCATCACATGATGCCAGGCACCGTAGAGCCGGGGCAGGCCGATCACCATCAGGGGCAGGATCGAGCCGGAGACGAGCGCGAGGCCGACAGTCGCGGCATAGATCGCGAGGTGGATCCGCGCGACGCGCACCACCTTCGGCCATTCGCTCTCGGGCACGAAGGTCTTTTCCTCGGGATGCATGCCGACGAAGGCGTTGTAGAAGGCGCGCCGGAAGAACGCCCAGGCGTCGAAGAGGCCGAAGAAGTTGCCGATCAGCTTCGCCAGCACCGGCGGGCGCATCACCGCGATCTCCGGGTCGCGGCCGACGATGTAGGTGTCGGTGTGGTGCCGTGCGTGGCTCCACCGCCAGGTGGCGGAGTTGCGCATGATCATGAAGGACGCGATCTCGTACACGACATCGTTCATCCACGGCGTGCGGAACGCGGTGCCGTGCGAACATTCGTGCCAGCGCGAGTCCGAGGCCGATCCGTAGAGCACGCCGTAGATCAGCCAGAACGGCAGCGACGCCCAGGACGGCCAAAGCCAGATTCCGATGCCGGCGGAGAGGATCATTGCGGCGACGAGAATGATGGTGTCACGGATCGCCGGCCCGTCTGCGCGCGCCATCAACGCCTTCATCTCCTTGCGCGGGACCTCGGTATGATACCATTCCGCCGCCGCGAGCCCGGTCTCCACCGCGCGCGCGCCGTCTTCCCCCAACAGGCTGTAGTCGCGTCTGGCCATGCCGCCCTCCCGCTGCGCATTGCGGCGGAGATTATGCAGAGTCCGGGGACCGATCTAGATTTTGCGATGGTAATGCGTCAGAAAACCTCATCAAATACCATCAGAAATGATTGAATACCGTCAGAAGTCGAGACGCCATGGCCCGAAGAAAGACGATAGCCGATGTCGCGCGCGAAGCAGGGGTTAGCCCCGCGACGGTCGACCGCGTGCTCAACGGGCGCGAGAAGGTGCGCGAGGCAACGGCCCGGCAGGTCTTCGAGGCCGCGCACCGCATTGGCTATCATGCCGCCGGGCTTATCGGCCAACGCATCCGCACCGACCTGCCGCTGGTGCGCTTCGGCTTCGTTCTGCACAAGGAAAAGCAGGCGTTCTATCAGAACTTCGCGGCCGAGATCGACCGCGCCGTCCGAGCGGCGCCGAACGTGCGCGGGGAGGCGGTGATCGAGTTTTGCCCGTCGCAATCGCCCGCGGATTTTGCCGCCCTGATGGCGGGCATGCGCGGCCGCGTCGATGCCATCGCGTCAACGGCCGTGACCCACCACGAAGTGACCGAGATGGTCCAATCGCTGCGCAAGGACGGCATTCCTTGCTTTGCGCTCCTCAACGATTTCGCGCAGGGCGTTCGCCAGTGTTATGTCGGGCTCAACAACATCAAGGTCGGCCGGATTGCCGCGTCGATGATCGCGACGGCGGTGCATCGGCCGGGCAAGATCGCGGTCTTTGTCGGCGGCTACCGCTGGCATGGCCACGAGCTGCGTGAAACCGGGTTTCGCAGCTATTTCCGGGAACATGCGCCGCAGTTCTCCATCCTCGACACGCTGGTCAACCTGGAGACCCGTCAACTGACCTACGAGGCGACGTTGGACCTTCTCGCACGTCATCCGGACCTGCGCGGCATCTACTGTGCCGGCGGCGGGATGGAAGGGGCCATTGCCGCGCTGCGCGAGGCGCGCCAGCCCGGAGAGGTCGCGCTCGTCGTCAACGAACTGACGCCAGAATCACGGGCCGCCCTTCTGGATCGTTATGTCATCCTGGCGATTGCCACTCCGCTCGCCGTACTGTGCCGCGATCTCGTCGGGTTGATGACGGCGGCGGTCGAGCAGGGGCCGAGTGATCTTCTGGGCCAGCACTTCCTTCAGCCCGACCTGTATCTGCCCGAAAGCGTGTGATGACGAAAAGCCATCACCGAGGTGACGCGGATCTCGTCATCCGTGATGGAAACCGTCGCCGGTCACGTTGACGACTCGCAAGTGGAGGGCGCACGGTCCCCCGGCGAACAGGTCATGGCGGACCGTTTATTGAATGGACCGTCGAGGGGGGACATGGAGATGCTGCGGTTTGCGTTGAACCACATGACCGTGGCGCGCTTGAGCTACGTGGATCTCATAGCTCTCGCCGCGCGGCTCGGATGTGTGGGCGTCGAGGTCCGCAACGATCTGCCCCATTCCCTTTTCGACGGCATGACACCCGACGTGGCTGGCGCTCTGGCGCGGGACAACGGTCTGCGGATCCTTGCGGTCGCCGAGGTCAAGCGCTTCAACGACTGGTCGGGCGAAAAAGCCGAGGAGGCCCGTGCGCTGATGAAGATCGCGCGCGCCGCCGGGGCCGAGGCGGTCAGCCTGATCCCACGCAATGACGGTCTTGGCATGGGCAACGGCGAACGGCAGGCCAATCTCCGCCTCGCCCTGCGCAACCTCAAGCCGATGCTTGAGGATCACGACCTCGTCGGCCTCGTCGAACCGCTCGGCTTTCCGATCTGCGCCCTGCGGTACAAGAGCGAGGCGGTCGAGGCGATCGAGTCGCTCGGCGCGAAAGGGCGCTTCCGGATCGTGCACGACACGTTCCACCATGCCCTTGCCGGGGGCGGCCCGCTCTATCCCGAACATACGGGCATCGTACACATTTCCGGGGTCGTCGATCCGAACGTCGCGCTGAGCGACATGACCGACGCGCATCGCGTGCTCGTCGACGGGCGCGACCGGCTGGGAAATGTCGAACAGATCAAGGCACTGAATGCCACCGGCTACGACGGGTCAATCTCTTTCGAATGCTTTGCGCCGGAGGTGCATGCCCTCGCGGACCCCGAGGCGGGACTGCGCCAGTCAATCGAGTTGATCGAGCGTCAGACGAGAGAAGCCGCAGCTTAGCGGACAGGACGTTTTTCGTGCCCCGCAAGGGGCTCCGGCTTCGTTTCAGGGAAAACGGGTGGGCCGGACACCCATGGAGGAGACAATAATGAAGAAGATCGTTTTCGCAGCCGGCCTCGCGTCGCTGCTGGCCAGCACCGCGATGGCCGAGAATGTCGGCGTGTCGATGGCGCTGTTCGACGACAACTTCCTGACCGTTCTGCGCAACGGTATCCAGAGCTATGCGGATGCCCAGGGCCACGGCGTGCAGATCGAAGATGCACAGAACGACGTCGCCAAGCAGCTTGACCAGATCAACAACTTCATCGCCTCTGGCGTTGACGCAATCATCGTGAACCCGGTCGACACGTCGGCCACGCAGGCGATGACCGATGCCGCCGCCGCTGCCGGCGTGCCGCTGGTTTATGTCAACCGCCAGCCGATCAACGTTGATACGCTGCCTGACAACCAGGCCTTCGTTGCGTCGAACGAAGTGGAATCCGGCACGCTCGAAACCATCGAGGTCTGCCGGCTGTTCAAGGAGCAGGGCAAGGACACTGCGAACGTCTACGTGATGATGGGCGAGCTCTCGAACCAGGCTGCCGTGCAGCGGACCGCCGATATCCATGACGTGATGGGCGACGGCCGCTGTGCCGTGACGCTCAACATCATCGACGAGCAGACCGCGAACTGGTCTCGCGACCAGGCGCAGAACCTGATGACCAACTGGCTCTCGACCGGCGCGGCCTTCGACGGCGTCATCGCCAACAACGACGAGATGGCGATTGGTGCGATCCAGGCAATGAAGGCCGCCGGCCTCGACATGGGGACGATCGTGGTCGGTGGCGTCGACGCCACCCAGGACGCTCTGGCCGCG